>NZ_JAQUAL010000198.1:0-4681 GCF_028687295.1 Simplicispira sp. | reverse complement strand
AAGAACAGGCCGTGGCCCAGGCTCAGGATGCCGGTGTAGCCCCAGATCAAGTCCATGGCCAGCGCGCAGATGGCGTAGCACATGATCTTGCCCAGCAGCGCCACGGCGTAGTCGGACAGGTGCAGCGGGCTGCCCGCAGGCACCCACAGGTTGAGCAGTGGCGCCACCGCGCACACCACGATCAGCGCGGCGGCAAAGGCCGACCAGCCCGTGCGCGTGAGCAGCGGCGCCGGGGCCGGGAGCTGCAACGCGGGCACGGCAACGGCGGCGGCAGGGGTAGAGGGAGAAGAGGAGGTGGTCATGGTCAGGCTTCCGCGCTGCGGCCTTTCATGGCAAAAATGCCTTGGGGGCGCTTCTGGATGAAGACGATGATGAGCACCAGCACGGCAATCTTGGCCAGCACGGCGCCCATCCAGCCTTCGAGAAATTTGTTCAGCACGCCCAGGCCCAGCGCTGCGTACACCGTGCCCGCCAACTGGCCCACGCCGCCCAGCACCACCACCATGAATGCATCGACGATGTAGCCCTGGCCCAGGTCAGGCCCCACGTTGCCCACCTGGCTCAGTGCGCAGCCCGCCAACCCGGCAATGCCCGAGCCCAGCGCGAAGGCGTAGGTGTCGATGCGCGCGGTGTTCACGCCCATGCACGCGGCCATGGGGCGGTTTTGCGTCACACCGCGCACAAACAGGCCCAGCCGCGTCTGGCTGATGAGAAAAGCCACGCCCGCCAGCACGGCAAAGGCAAAGACGACGATGAGCACGCGGTTCCAGGGCAGTTGCAGGTTGTCCATGAGCTGCACGCCACCGCTCATCCAGGCGGGGTTTTCTACGCCCACGTTTTGCGCGCCGAACACGCTGCGCACCAGCTGTTGCAGCACCAGGCTGATGCCCCAGGTGGCCAGCAAGGTCTCCAGCGGGCGGCCATACAAAAAGCGGATCACGCTGCGCTCGAGCACCGCGCCCATCAGCGCCGAGGCGCCAAACGCCACCGGCAGTGCCGCCACCAGGTACCAGTCAAAGGCGCCGGGCAGGTATTTCTGGAACAGGCCCTGCACCACGTAGGTGGCGTAGGCGCCCACCATCATCAGCTCGCCGTGCGCCATGTTGATGACGCCCATCAGCCCGTAGGTAATGGCCAGGCCCAGCGCCACCAGCAGCAAGATGCTGCCCAGGCTCAGGCCCGAGAACAGCGCGGCCAGCTTCTCGCCCCATTGCAGGCGCCCTTCCACGGCGGTCAAGGCCGACTGCATGGCGGCCTTGACCTTCGGGTCGGCCTCCTGGCGCAGCTGCTCCAGCAGCACGGTGCGTGTGGCCGGGTTGCCGCTGTGGGCCAGGTACTGCGCGGCCTCCAGGCGGCGCTCTGCGCTGGGGCTGGCCAGCAGGATGCGGGCGCGGATGGCTTCGAGCTGCGCTTGCAGGCGGGTGTCTTTTTCCTGGGCCAGGGCTTTTTCTATCAGGGGCAGGCGCGCTTCGTCGGTGTCTTCTTTCAGCGCCTCGATGGCGGCACGGCGCTGGGCCGCGTCGGGCGAGAGTAGTTGCAGCGCGGCCAGGGCGGCGTCGAACTCGCCACGCATGCGGTTGTTGTTGACGATGTCTTCGGCGTCGTCGGGCACGGGCACTGGGGCGCCGGTCACGGGGTCGGTGCCCTGGTCGCCCTGCATGACGATGGCGCGATCGCCCGCCACCTTGACGGCGTCGTCGGCCATGGCGCGGATGAAGGCCAGCGTGGCGTCGTCGGGCGTGGCCGTGGCGCGTTGCAGGGCGGCGATGCGCTCGTCGGTATCGCCTGCGGCCATGGCCCGCGCCGCCTCGGGCGTGAGGGCGTGGGCCTGCACGGCTGCGCACCAGAGCAGCAGGCAGACAAACCAGCGGTAAAAGATTCTGGAAGGCATGGAACGGGGGCGCACTGCGCGGTAGGTGTCATGTGTGCGCCGAACACAGCCCGGGGCACAGGGGCGGGCGCGCGGTGCGCCCTCGTCCGGCCCGGCCCCCGCTGCAACGCGGGCGCCGGGGCCGGTGGCTGTCACATTGCGGATTTGCCTTGTGGCTCGTCCTTCTTCTTGTCGTTGCCTTCGATGTAGGGCGACCAGGGCTTGGCCTTGACGGGGCCGGGTGTTTTCCAGACCACGTTGAACTGGCCGTCGGCCTTGATCTCACCGATGAACACGCTCTTGTGCAGGTGGTGGTTCTTCTCGTCCATCTTGCTGACGATGCCGCTGGGCGCCTTGAAGGTCTGGCCCGCCATGGCGGCAATCACCTTGTCCACATCGGTGCTCTTGGCTTTTTCTACGGCCTGCTTCCACATGTGGATGCCGATGTAGGTGGCCTCCATCGGGTCGTTGGTCAGCGGCTTGTCTTTGTGGCCCGCAATGTTCTTGGCCTTGGCGTAATCGCTCCACTGTTTGATGAAGGCCGCGTTGGTCGGGTTCTTGAGGGACATGAAGTAGTTCCACGCCGCCAGGTGGCCCACCAGCGGCTTGGTGTCCACGCCGCGCAGTTCTTCCTCGCCCACGCTGAAGGCGACCACGGGCACGTCCTTGGCCTTCAGGCCCGCGTTGCCCAGCTCTTTGTAGAACGGCACGTTGGAGTCGCCGTTGATGGTGGACACCACGGCGGTCTTGCCACCCTGGCTGAACTTCTTGATGTCGGCCACGATGGTCTGGTAGTCCGAGTGGCCAAACGGCGTGTATTTTTCGTCGATGTCGCTGTCTTTTACGCCCTTGGATTTCAGGTAGGCGCGCAGGATTTTGTTGGTGGTGCGCGGGTACACGTAGTCGGTGCCCAGCAGCACCCAGCGCTTGGCTGCGCCGCCGTCCTTGCTCATCAGGTAGTCCACCGCCGGGATGGCCTGCTGGTTGGGCGCGGCGCCGGTGTAGAACACGTTTTTCGACAGCTCTTCGCCCTCGTACTGCACGGGGTAGAACAGCAGGCCGTTCATCTCTTCGACCACGGGCAGCACCGATTTGCGGCTCACCGATGTCCAGCAGCCAAAGATCACCGAGACCTTGTCCTGGCCCAGCAGCTGCTTGGTTTTTTCAGCGAACAGCGGCCAGTTGGAGGCCGGATCGACCACCACGGGTTCGAGCTGCTTGCCCAGCACGCCGCCCTTGGCGTTGATTTCGTCAATGGCCATCAGCACCGTGTCCTTGAGCACGGTTTCCGAAATGGCCATGGTGCCCGAGAGGCTGTGCAGGATGCCGACCTTGATGGTGTCGGCGGCGTGGGCGGGCAGGGCAGACAGGCCCGCCAGGGCCATGGCGGCGGTCAGTGCCTTGAGGGTGGATCGACGTTGCATGAGCGGCTCCAGGGAGTGAAAGGGTGGTGGTCGCTGTGTCTGCCGCGCTGTTTGTTCTTTGCGGCAGTCTTGTCAGCGATGAACCGATTCTGGAGACACCCCTGTGCCCGGCCAATACGCCAGGTGGCGTACTGGCGCTGTCCGGGCGGGGCGCAATACGCCACAGGACAGCGCTAGTTTGCTATTTTTTCGATAGCTGCTGGCGCTTTACCAGATTGGCCTCAAGGCCAAAATGATCCCAATAGAGCCGGGGCCTCTGGTAGCGGCCCCGGCGGGTGCTGCCCGGCGCACAGCCGGTCAGCGAAACCAGTCTTCGTCGGGCAACCTGGCAAAGGTGCGGCGCAGCCCCTCGCCCCAGCCCCGGCTCAGTTTGAGGAAGTAGGGGTCGTCTGCGGTGATGCGGTGCGGCGCTGCCGGGGCAAAGGAGTCGGTGCGGTAGAGCAGCATGTCGATGGGCAAACCCACCGACAGGTTGCTGCGGATCGTCGAGTCGAACGAGATCAGCGTGCACTTGGCGGCTTCTTTCAGCGAGGTGTCGTGGCGCACCACGCGGTCGATGATGGGTTTGCCGTATTTGGATTCGCCAATCTGGAAATACGGCGTGTCTTGCCCCGCTTCAATGAAATTGCCCTGGGCATAGACATGGAACAGGCGCGGCTCCTCGCCCCGAATCTGCCCGCCCACCAGAAAGTTGCCGCCAAAGTCCACCCCTTGCCCCAGGCTTTGGGCATTGGCATCGCGGGCCACGGTTTCCTTGACGGTGCGCCCCACCAGCTCGGCCACGTCGTACATCGAGGCGCGGTTGAACAGGTGTTCGCCCTCGGGCGTGCCCTTGTGCGCCAGCCGCTGGCGCAGCAAACTGACCACGCTTTGGGTGGTGGCCAGATTGCCCGCGCTCAGCAGCGTGATCAGGCGCTCGCCGGGCACTTCAAAAATGTTCATCTTGCGGAAGGTGGCGATGTGATCGACCCCGGCATTGGTGCGCGAGTCCGAGGCAAACAACAATCCGGCATCCAGCCGCATGGCAACACAGTAAGTCATGGTGAGAGAGAAAGAAGGAGAAGGCGCGTTGAACCGGCGCGATTATCCGCGCCAGCGTTCACTGCTGGCCCGCCTGGGCGCCGTGGCTGACCTGCACCGCCGTGTGCAGCTGCTCCACCCCCCCGCCCAGCCGCATGCCGCGCACCGGACAGGCATCGGCGTAGTCGGTGCCGATGGCCAGGCGCACATAGCGGCCATCGGCCAGGCATTGGTTGGACACATCAAAACCCAGCCAGCCCTGGGGCAGGCGCACTTCGGCCCAGGCGTGGCTGGCCACATGCTCGGTATCGGCCGCCAGATAGCCGCTGACGTAGCGCGCGGGCAGGCCCAGCAGCCGCGCACAGGT
>NZ_JAQUAL010000048.1:0-20840 GCF_028687295.1 Simplicispira sp. | reverse complement strand
CCATCACGCTGGCGGGTGCTTGCTGCTCGAAGCGCTCTATCACTGCTTGCCAGACCATCTTGTTCCTGATTCCAGAGAAATCAGGAGACTACGATGGTTTCTTTCCAAACACCTTGAAAGGGGTGGGGCTAAATGCTGATTTGGCTTATAAAAATTTCACCGCCAGGCGGTAGCCACCAGCTGGCTGTAATGCACGCCTTTTCTGCCCAGCAGTTGCTCAAATTGCGCCGGGTTGCCCACGTTGTCGCTGCCCAGCATGGCCAGGGTTTCGCTGCACCAGGGCGATGGGGGTACAGCGTCGCCCAGGCGCGCGCTCAAGGTGGTCAGCGGCTGGGGCAGGCGCAGCACGGTGGCAGGGCGCTGGCCCAGTTGCTCGCGCAGGCTGGCGATGAAGGCGCCCATGGTCAGCGCCTCGGGGCCGGTGCATTCAATGGTGCCGGTCTGGTCTATGGCTGGGCCCAGCAGGGCGACCACTGCTGCGGCCAGGTCGTGTACCGATACCGGCTGCACCCGCGCTTGCAGCACCGGGCCAGGCAGCAGCGCCAGCGGCAGGCGCGCCAGGTTCATGAACAGCGCGCTGCTGTCGCCGCCTTTGCCAAACACCACGCTGGGGCGCAGGATGGCCGCTCGCACTTTGCCTTGCGCGGCCAGTTGTTGCAGGTGTGCCTCGGCGGCCAGCTTGGTCTGGGCGTAGCGCGTGCTGCTGGCGTCAATGCCCAGCGCGGAGATTTGCACCACGCGCTGCACACCGGCCTGGGCGCAGGCATCGAACAGCGCGATGGGGGTATCGCGGTGGACGGCGTCAATGGGGCGCTGGCGCGTGTCGCGCAGCACACCCACGGCGTTGACCACGGCGTCGATGCCCTCCAGGCGCGGCAACCAGGCGCTGGCGCTGGTGTCGTGGGCAAAGTCCATCGCCACCTGGCCCGGTTGCAGCGCGCTGCGCCGGGGCGAGACGCCGCCGCGCACGGTATGGCCCGCGCGCTCCAGTGCTGCTTTCAGGGTGTGGCCGATAAAGCCGGTAGAGCCAGTGAGCAGGATGTGCATGGTGTTTCTCAAAGTGGGTGGCGTGGACTGGCACGATAGTACGGTTTGGCCGCCAGCGCTGGCCGGGGTTTCATCGGTGCGGGCTGCGCCCAGCGCGGCAGTCTTCTAGACTTGCGTTCCCATCCGGATGCCCCATTGCCCGGCGCCCACGCGCTTTTTTCAGGAGAGATCGTTATGCCGTTTGAAGATATCCGCTCTGATGTCCATTCCCTGCTGCCGGGGCGCAGTACCGAGGCGGGTACCACCCGGCGCACTGCCTTGCAGGCTGCGCTGGGCTTGGGCACGCTGGGCTATGCCGCCGCCGCACCGTTGATGGCGCAAACGGCCCTCACCACACCCGCCGATGGTCTGGACGCGGGCACGGTGCATTACGAGGTCAACGGCTTCCAGGTGCCTGCCTACCGCGCTGCGCCCGCAGGCAAAACCGGCCTGCCGGTGGTGCTGGTGATTCAGGAGATTTTTGGCGTACACGCCTACATCGCTGATGTCTGCCGCCGCCTGGCGCGTGCCGGTTACCTGGCGATTGCGCCCGAGCTGTACGCGCGCCAGGGCAACCCGGCGCAGTACAGCGACATCAGCCAGCTGATGGCCGAGCTGGTGGCCAAGGTGCCCGATGCCCAGGTGGTCGCCGATCTGGACGGCGCTGTGGCCTGGGCAAGCGCCCATGGCGGTGATGCGGCGCGCGTGGCCATCACCGGCTTTTGCTGGGGCGGGCGCATCACCTGGCTGTATGCCGCGCACGGCCCAGTCAAGGCGGGCGTGGCCTGGTACGGGCGGCTGGTGGGGCAGCCCAGCGCACTCACGCCCAAGCACCCGGTGGACATCACGCCCATCCTCAAGGCGCCGGTGCTGGGCCTGTACGGCGAAAAAGATGGCGGCATACCGCTTGACACGGTTGATAGGATGAAAGCGGCTTTGGCCAGCGGGTCTGCTGCGGCCCGGGCCAGCCAGTTCGTGGTGTACCCCGATGCGCCGCATGCCTTCCATGCCGACTACCGCCCCAGCTACCGCCAAGGGCCCGCTGAAGATGGATGGACACAGGCACTGGCCTGGTTCAAGGCGCAGGGCGTGGTCTGACAACCCCGGCGCCCGCACCGGCTGCACCGACACAGCCGCCCCGCTCAGGCAGGGCGGCTTTTTTAATCAAAATGGCTTCCAGGCCATACAGGTAAAGCGCATACAGCTATGATTTTAATAGCAATTATTTTGGCTACTCTGGCCGCAGGCATTGGCAGTGTGTGGCTGGCGGCGTTGTTGATGCGCGCCGGGCTGGGCGGGCGCCCCGATGGCGTGGGGCCGCAGCACCTGTTGAGCCTGGCCGCCGGGGCGCTGCTGGCCACGGCCTTCATGCACCTGCTGCCCGAGGCGTTCGAGAGCCAGGCCGGTGCGCACGATTTGTTTGCCACGCTGCTGGTGGGGGTGGTGTTTTTCTTTTTGCTGGACAAGGCCGAGCTGTGGCACCACGGCCACGAGCACAACCACACCCCCGACGGCCACGACCATGCGCACCACGGTCACGGTCACGGTCACGGCCATCACCACGCCCCCGATCCAGCGCCCCACGAGCACGGCGCCACGCCTGCCGTCCACGCACCCCACGCGCCCCGGGTGGGCGGCTGGAGCGTGCTGACGGGCGACAGCGTTCACTGTTTTGGCGATGGCGTGCTCATCGCGTCCGCGTTTGTCGCCGACGTGCGGCTGGGGCTGATTGCCGCAGTGTCGGTGCTGGCGCACGAGGTGCCGCACCACATGGGCGATCTGGTGGTGCTGCGCCAGAGCAGCGCCAGCCGGCGCATTGCGCTGGTCAAGGTGTCGCTGGCCGGGGCGGTGACGGCGCTGGGCGGGGTGGTGGGGTATTTTCTGGTGGAGCGCCTGCACGACTGGCTGCCGTATTTTCTGGCGGTGGCCTCCAGCAGCTTTGTTTATGTGGCGCTGGCCGATCTGATTCCGCAGCTGCAAAAACGCCTGTCCGCCCGTGAGACGGCCATCCAGGTGGTCTGGTTGCTGTTGGGTATGGCGGTGGTCATGGCCGTGAGCCGGGTGGCGCACCACGCGCACTGAAGTGGGCGCGGGTGCAGGCGCCAGGGCGCACGGTCAGCGCCCGATGGCAAACACGGCAGGCGTGTGCTTGTCGGGCCCGGCGCTGTTCTGGCGCCATTGGCGCACTGGCTGGCTGCGGGTTTGGGCGCTGGCCAGCGTCAGGCCGCTGCTGATGGCCAGGCGCGTGGTGGGCTGCAGCGTGTGCAGCAGCGCTTGCAGCAAGGCTGCGTTGCGGTAGGGCGTTTCAATGAACAACTGCGTCTGGCCGCTTTGCACGGCCAGGGTTTCCAGGGCGCGGATGCGCTGGGCGCGCTCGGCGGCGTCTTGCGGCAGGTAGCCGACAAAGGCAAAGTTCTGCCCGTTCAATCCACTGGCCGCCAGCGCCAGCAGCAGCGACACCGGCCCGACCAGTGGCACCACACGGATGCCCAGGTCGTGTGCGGCGCGCACCACTGAACTGCCGGGGTCGGCCACCGCAGGCATGCCCGCCTCGCTCACCAAGCCCACATCGTGCCCGGCCAGGGCGGGCGCCAGCAGGGGCCGTGCATCCCACACGGCAGCGCCCTTGCCGCCGTGGTCGCCTTTTTTGTGGACTTCGCGCGGCAGCTCGGTGATGTGCTGCTCTTGCAGCGCCAGCGCCAGCGGGTGCAGCGCATCGACGCGCTTGAGGTAGGCGCGGGTGCTTTTGGCGTTCTCGCCAATCCAGTGCGTCAGGCGGGCGGCGGTGCGCAGGGTGGCGTCGGGCAAGGCGTCTTGCAGGGGCGTTTGTGTGTCGCAGCCAAAGTCCAGCGGCGCGGGCACCAGGTACAGCGTGCCGGGTGCGCTGGGCGTTGCAGGCGCTGCGGGCAGGGCAGGGGCTGCGGCGCTCATGGCAGCACCAGCCCGGCAGCGCGCAGCAGGTGGCAGGTGCGGATCAGCGGCAGGCCGATGAGGGCGGTGGGATCGTCGCTGTGGATGGCGTCGAGCAGGCTGATGCCCAGGCCCTCGCTCTTGGCGCTGCCAGCGCAGTCGTAGGGCTGCTCGGCGCGCAGATAGCGCTCAATTTCCGCATCACTGAGCGGGCGAAAGCGCACTTCCACGGCGGCCAGCAGTGCCTGTTCAAAGCCGGTGGCGTGGCAGACTACGGCCACGGCAGTCTGAAAAACCACGCTGTGGCCGCTCATCAGGCGCAATTGCTCGGTCGCGCGTTCGTGCGTGCCGGGCTTGCCCAGTGCATGGCCAGCCAGGTCGGCCACCTGGTCGGAGCCAATCACCACAGCCTCGGGTTGCTGCGCAGCCACGGCATGGGCCTTGGCCAGCGCCAGGCGCAGCGCCAGGGCATCGGGGGCTTCGTGCGGCTGGGGCGTTTCATCGACTTCAGGCGCCATCACGGTGAAAGGCAGGCGCAGGCGCTGCAACAATTCGCGCCGGTAGACAGAGGTGGAGCCCAGTACCAAGGGGCGTTGTAGGGTGGGAGAAGAATGCATGGCACGATTCTCTTACACTGCGCCCCATGACCAAGACATTCCACCCCGACAGACTGGACGTGAAGGCTTTTGCGCAGGCGGGCGGGCATCTCGCCGGCCATGAAACCTTATTGAAATACGAGCGTCTGGCCGAAGAGGCGCAAGGCTTGCACCCGGATTTGCGCGTGGATTGGTACGCCGACGCCGAGTTGCGCACCGATGCAGGCGAGGGCGTGCAGCACTGGCTGCATTTGCGCGCCGAGGCCACCTTTCCCATGGTGTGTCAGCGCTGTTTGCTGCCTGTGGATGTGCCTTTGCTGGTAGAGCGCTCGTTCCGCTTCGTGGCCGACGAGGCCACCGCCGAAGCGCTGGACGACGAGGTCGAAGAAGACCTGCTTGCCCTCAGCCGTGACTTTGATTTGCACGCCCTGATTGAAGACGAACTGCTGATGGCGCTGCCCGTGGTGCCGCGCCACGAAGAGTGCCCCACGCCCGTCACGCTGGCATCCAGCGACGAAGACTTTGCACAGGCCAGCGCTGAAAAGCCCAACCCGTTTGCCGCGTTGGCCAGTTTGCGCGTGGAAAAGCCTGCCGAATAGGGCGCAAAAACCTTTGCGCTATAATCGCGGGCTTCGCGCGAATCCCACCTAGTGTCTTTTGAATGGGCTGATCGCGTTTTTACCAACCCTCTTTAAGACCAGGAGCCGACCATGGCCGTTCAGCAAAACAAAAAATCTCCCTCCAAGCGCGGCATGCACCGCTCGCACAATGCCCTGAATGTGCCTGGCATCGCAGTGGAGCCCACCACCGGCGAAATCCACCTGCGTCACCACATCAGCCCCAACGGTTTTTACCGTGGTCGCCAAGTGCTGAAGAACAAGTCTGAAGCCTGATAACAGTCCTTCAGCGCAGACCCTCAGGGGCCCGTAGCTACTATTTTTGTAGCACGGGCCTTTGCTTTGAGCGCTGCATTTTCAGGTTTGACCCCCTTCGGGGCAGAGTTTTTTGGTGGAGGGCTGGCCTCTTCCAAATTCGCCCCCCACTGGGGGCGTGGATTGAAACAAACAAACATGATTACATTGGCCGTTGATTGCATGGGGGGCGACCACGGTCCCCGCGTCACGCTGGCGGCATGCCGCCGGTTTTTGGATGAGCACGCCGATGCGCGGCTCCTGCTGGTGGGCCTGCCCGAAGCCTTGCAGGGCTTTGCCCACGAGCGCGCCACCTTGGTACACGCCAGCGAAGTGGTAACCATGGAAGACCCGGTAGAGATCGCCTTGCGGCGCAAAAAAGACTCTTCCATGCGGGTGGCCATCCAGCAGGTCAAGGATGGCTCGGCAGCCGCAGCGGTGTCTGCGGGCAACACCGGTGCTTTGATGGCCATTGCGCGCTATGTGCTCAAAACCCTGGATGGCATCGACCGGCCTGCCATCGCCAGCCAGTTGCCCAATGCCACTGGTGGCTCCACCACGGTGCTGGATCTGGGTGCCAATGTCGATTGCACCGAGCACCATTTGCTGCAGTTTGCCGTCATGGGCTCGGCGCTGGATTCGGTGCTCAAGGGCAAGGAGCAGCCTACCGTGGGCTTGCTCAATATTGGTGCGGAGGCCATCAAAGGCAGCGAAGTGATCAAAAAAGCGGGTGATCTGCTGCGTACTGCGGCCAACTCCGGTAACTTGAACTTTGTTGGCAACGTGGAAGGCAATGATATTTTCAAAGGCACCACTGACATCGTGGTGTGTGACGGCTTTGTCGGCAACGTGGCGCTGAAAACCAGCGAAGGCCTGGCCTACATGGTCAGTGCATTTTTGAAGCAAGAATTTTCGCGAAATATTTTTACGAAAATATCTGCCATCGTGGCTTATCCGGTGTTATCTGCTTTTAAAAAGCGATTGGATCACCGTCGCTACAACGGCGCAGCCCTGTTGGGCCTGCGTGGACTGGTGTTCAAAAGCCACGGATCTGCCGACGAAGTGGCCTTCGGTCAGGCGTTGAACCGCGCGTATGATGCAGCCCGCAACAACCTGCTGGACCGGGTTCGTCGCCGCATCGCCAGCGCAGCGCCTTTTCTTTTGCCTGCCAGTGCGCCTGCGGAGACCGGACAGGCGCCAGCGCCATTTTGATGAAACGCTATTCCCGCATTACCGGCACTGGCAGTTATTTGCCACCGCGCCGCGTGACCAATGCCGACCTGGTGGCCCAACTGGCTGAGCGCGGCGTCGAGACTTCCGACGAGTGGATTGTGGAACGCACGGGCATCCGCGCGCGCCACTTTGCCGATCCTGATGTGGCGTGCAGCGACCTGGGGCTCCACGCCGCCCGCAATGCCCTGGAGGCTGCGGCTTTGCAGGCGCAGGATATTGATTTGATCATCGTCGCCACGTCCACGCCGGACATGGTGTTTCCCTCCACCGCCGCCATCCTGCAACACAAGCTGGGCGCCAACGGCTGCGCCGCCTTTGATGTGCAGGCTGTGTGCAGTGGCTTTGTCTATGCGCTCACGGTGGCCGACGCCATGATCCGTGCTGGTGCGGCATCGCGCGCGCTGGTGGTGGGTTCTGAGATTTTCAGTCGCCTGCTTGATTTCAATGACCGCACCACCTGCGTGCTGTTTGGCGATGGTGCTGGCGCCGTGGTGCTGGAAGCCTCGGATACGCCCGGCATTCTGGCCAGCGACATCCACGCCGATGGCAAGCATGTGGGTATTTTGTGCGTGCCCGGCCATGTGGCGGGCGGGCAGATTACCGGCTCGCCCCTGCTCACCATGGATGGCCAAGCGGTGTTCAAGCTGGCTGTGGGCCTGCTCGAGAGCGCCGCCCGCAATGTGCTGGAAAAATCCGGCCTGACCGAGGCCGATATTGATTGGCTGGTGCCGCACCAGGCCAACATCCGCATCATGCAAAGCACGGCGCGCAAGCTCAAACTGCCCATGGACAAAGTCGTGGTCACGGTGCAAGAGCATGGCAACACGTCAGCGGCCTCGATTGGGCTGGCGCTGGACCAGGCGGTGCGCAGCGGCCAGGCGCAGCCCGGCCAGACGTTGCTGCTCGAAGGCGTGGGTGGCGGCTTTACCTGGGGCGCTTTGCTCCTGAAGTTGTAGCTGCTAGCGCTTATCCTGTAAGCGCTAGAGCCTGTTTTTACTTATATTTTGAACGACATGAAGTCTTTTGCATTTGTCTTCCCGGGCCAGGGCTCGCAGGCCGTGGGCATGCTCGATGGCTGGAGCGACCATCCGGCGGTGGTGCAAACGCTGCAAGAAGCCTCGGACGCCCTGGGCGAAGACGTGGGCCGCCTGATCCACGAAGGCCCCAAAGAGCAATTGGCCCTGACCACCAACACCCAGCCGGTGATGCTGGTGGCGGGCGTGGCCGCGTGGCGCGTGTGGCAGGCCGAAGGCGGCGCCCTGCCCGCTGCGGTGGCCGGGCACTCGCTGGGCGAATATTCGGCGCTGGTCGCTGCCGGTGTGCTGACGCTGGCGCAGGCCGCGCCGCTGGTGCGCCTGCGCGCTGCGGCCATGCAGGAAGCCGTGCCCGTGGGCACTGGTGCCATGGCCGCCATCCTGGGCCTGGATGCTACAAAAGTAATAGCTGGATGCGCAGAGGTGACGGGCGCTATGGCCCAAAACGGCACTGAAGTGGTGGAAGCCGTCAATTTCAACGATCCGGCGCAGACCGTGATTGCAGGCACCAAAGCCGCCGTCGAAAAAGCCTGCGAGGTGCTCAAGGCCGCTGGTGCCAAGCGCGCCCTGCCGCTGCCGGTGTCGGCGCCATTCCACTCCAGCCTGATGAAGCCCGCCGCCGAAAAGCTGCGCGTGGCGCTGGCGGCCACCGCGCTGGCGACGCCGCAGATTCCGGTGCTCAACAACATCGACGTGGCCGTGCAGCAGGACGCTGACGCCATCCGCGATGCGCTCTACCGCCAGGCGTTCGGGCCGGTGCGCTGGGTCGAATGCGTGCAGGCGCTCAAAGGCCGTGGCATCAGCCACATCATCGAGTGCGGCCCGGGCAAAGTGCTGGCCGGTCTGGTCAAGCGCATTGACGCCGAGCTGGTCGGCGCCGCTGTCTACGATATGAATACCCTGACTGCTACCAAGGAGCTGCTGGCATGAGCGAATCCTCTGCGAAATCCCCTGTGGCGCTGGTCACTGGCGCATCGCGCGGTATTGGCGCGGCCATTGCGCAAGAGCTGGCCCGCCGTGGCTACCAGGTCATTGGCACCGCCACCACCGCAGGCGGTGCCGAAGGCATCACGGCAGCGCTGGCGGCCTATCCCGGCTGCCGTGGCGCCGCGCTGGATGTGAATGACGTCGCTGCCGTCGAGGCACTGATCGACAGCATCGTCAAGCAGCAAGGCGGTTTGCAGGTGCTGGTGAACAACGCCGGCATCACGCGCGACCAGCTGGCCATGCGCATGAAAGACGACGACTGGGATGCGGTGCTGGACACCAACCTCAAGGCCGTGTTCCGCGTCAGCCGCGCCGCCATCAAGCCCATGATGAAGCAGCGTTTTGGCCGCATCATCAGCATCACCAGCGTGGTGGGGGCCTCGGGCAACCCGGGCCAGGCCAACTACGCTGCCGCCAAGGCGGGCGTGGCTGGCATGACCCGTGCCCTGGCGCGCGAGCTGGGCAGCCGCAACATCACGGTCAACTGCGTGGCGCCTGGTTTCATCCAGACCGACATGACGGCAGAGCTGCCCGAAGCGCAGCAAAAAGCCCTGAACGCACAGATTCCGCTGGGCCACATGGGCCAGCCCGCAGACATCGCGCATGCTGTGGCCTACCTGGCATCGCCCGAGGCTGGCTATGTGACGGGGCAGGAGTTGCACGTCAATGGCGGCATGTACATGTAATTGATGAAAGTTCACGCCGGTTGATCCGTGCGGCGGGCCGTTCAGGAAGGGTTTCTTAAACGGCTAGAATCGCGGATTCTTTTCACAACCTCCCAGAGGGAAACCATGAGCGATATCGAAGCACGTGTCAAAAAAATCATTGCCGAACAACTCGGCGTGGAAGAGTCTCAAGTCACCAACGAAAAAGCCTTTGTGGCCGACCTCGGTGCCGACTCGCTGGACACCGTGGAGCTGGTGATGGCCCTGGAAGACGAATTCGGCATTGAGATTCCCGACGAAGACGCCGAGAAGATCACGACGGTGCAAAACGCCATCGACTACGCCACCAACCACCAGAAGGCCTGAGCCAGCGCCCAGCGCCTGCCCTCAGAGCGATCAGCACAAGGTTTTTACGCATGAGCCGTCGTCGCGTTGTCGTGACCGGCCTGGGTTGCATCAGCCCCGTGGGCAACACGGTGCAGGATGCCTGGGCCAATATCCTCGCCGGTCAGTCCGGCATTGATCTCATCACCAAGTTCGATGCATCGAACTTCGCTTGCAAAATTGCAGGAGAGGTCAAAGGATTTGACCTGGAGTCCTACATCAGCGCCAAAGATGCGCGGGCGATGGACAGTTTTATCCATTTCGGCATTGCTGCCGCGGCCCAGGCCGTGCGCGATGCGGGCTTGCCAACGGGCGAGGCGCTCAGCGATGAGCTGGCCACGCGCATCGCCTGTGTGATCGGCTCCGGTATCGGCGGCTTGCCGCTGATAGAAAACACCCATGCGGAGCTGGCCAGCCGGGGGCCGCGGCGCATCACCCCATTTTTTGTACCTGCCTCCATCATCAATATGGTGGCAGGCCATGTCTCCATGCGGTTTGGCTTCAAGGGGCCCAACCTGGCCGTGGTCACTGCCTGCACCACGGGGCTGCACTGCATTGGCGAGGCCGGGCGCATGATCGAATACGGCGACGCCGATGTGGTCGTTGCCGGTGGCACCGAAGCTACCGTGTCGCC
The DNA here is from genome assembly GCF_028687295.1 of Simplicispira sp. Taxonomy (NCBI): domain Bacteria; kingdom Pseudomonadati; phylum Pseudomonadota; class Betaproteobacteria; order Burkholderiales; family Comamonadaceae; genus Simplicispira; species Simplicispira sp. The sequence continues at coordinate 10,460 of NZ_JAQUAL010000048.1, read as the reverse complement.
GCTGGGCGTAGGTGGTTTTGCCGCCATGCGCGCACTGTCCACCCGCAATGACGACCCCAAAGCCGCTTCGCGCCCCTGGGACAAAGACCGCGATGGCTTTGTGCTGGGCGAGGGGGCCGGTGTCATGGTGCTGGAAGAGTATGAGCACGCCAAGGCCCGCGGCGCCAAAATCTACGCGGAACTGAGCGGCTTTGGTATGAGCGCCGACGCCGGTCACATGACTGCGCCCAATATGGACGGTCCGCGTCGCGCCATGCTGCATGCGTTGCGCAATGCCGGGGTCAATGCCGATGAGGTGCAGTACCTCAATGCCCACGGCACCTCCACGCCTTTGGGTGATATCAACGAGACCAACGCCATCAAGGCCGCATTTGGCGACCATGCGCGCCAGAAACTGGTGGTCAGTTCCACCAAGTCCATGACCGGGCACTTGCTTGGTGGTGCCGGTGGCATTGAAAGCATCTTCACGGTGTTGGCGCTGTACCACCAAAAGGTGCCACCCACTATCAACCTGGACAACCAGGATCCTGAGTGCGACCTTGACTTCTGTGCCAATGTGGCGCGCGACATGAAGATGGATATCGCGGTCAAAAACAACTTCGGCTTTGGCGGGACCAACGGTTCCCTGGTGTTCCGACGCATCTGACGTGTCCAGCGGTCTGGCATGGTGCGGCCCCATCTGATGGCTGCATCGCCTTCCCGCTACCAAGCGCCTGCGGTGCGCTATCCCGTGGTGCGCAGCCGCCAGCTTGGCAGCCTGTTGCTGGTGCTGTCTGCACTGGGGCTGCTGGTGTGTCTGGCTTGGTGGCGCTGGGCCGGTGTGCCGCTGGCAGCGGTACTGGCTGCGCTGGCCACCTGGGGCGGTGCCACGGTGCTGGCATGGCGTTTCTGGTGGCTTTCTCCAGCGGGCGTTCTGGTGTGGGATGGTCGCAACTGGGCGTTGGATCGCCCGGGGCAGGGGGCCATCGTTGGTGTGCTGGCTGTACATCTGGATGTGCAGCGCAGTGTGTGGGTGCGTTTGACGCCTGCCCATGGCGCTCCCTGGTGGCTCTGGCTGGAGCAATCCTGGGATGCCACGCGTTGGATGGATGTGCGCCGTGCGTTATATTCGCGCCCCAGGCCGGGTGCTGCCGACAACCTTGCTGAAACCCCCGGCCGCGCCCCCTGAAGCGGTCGCCAGGCGCGCAACTTCCCTTACCCATGACCGTTTCTCCCCTTGCCGAACCACCTCCTGGCGACAGTGACTTCCAACTGGTCGAGCGCGCAGTCGCCGGGGATCAGCGGGCGTATGAACTGCTGGTCATCAAATACCAGCGGCGCATTGAGCGCCTGATTGGCCGCATGGTGCGCGATACCGACCTGGTGCAGGACATTGCGCAGGAAACCTTCATCCGTGCCTATCGAGCGCTGCACCAGTTTCGCGGCGAAGCGCAGTTCTACACCTGGCTATACCGTATTGCGGTCAATACAGCCAAAAAGGCGCTGATGGATCTCAAGCGTGATCCGCTGGTGTATGAGTCGACGCTGGCCGGTGCGGACGATGGTGATGAAACTTCCCGCCTCGGTAATGAACCAATCAACGAGGAAACGCCCGAAACTGTATTGGCTGCCCGCGAGATAGCGGCTGCCGTCAACGCGGCCATGGAGGCTTTGCCCGAAGATTTGCGCCAGGCCGTGAGCCTGCGTGAAATAGAGGGCTTGAGCTATGAAGAAATTGCGCTGGCCATGGCCTGCCCCATAGGCACTGTGCGCTCGCGCATTTTTCGGGCGCGTGAAGCGATTTCGGCGCGTGTGCGGCCGTTGTTGCAAAACCAGATGGGCAAGCGCTGGTAACGGTGCTAACAAGAAGGCGGCAGCATGGCAGATGCAACAGGTGTGGGTTCGACAGGTGAAATCATGACGGAAAACCTCAATCAGAAAGAAATGCTGTCGGCATTGGCCGACGGGCAGTTGTCAGGCAATGCGCTGACACAGGCGCTGGAGTTCTCATCCCAGGACGAGGGGCGGGAAACTTGGCAGCTGTATCAACTGGTGGGCGATGTGCTGCGTTCGCCTGAATTGGCGCGCCCCGTGGACAACGGCGACTTTCTGGCCCGGTTGCGCACGCAGTTGGCCCAGGAAGCCGCACCTGTTGCGCAGGCCACGGTCAGCAGCCCCGCAGCGCCCGCGCAACCCGTGCTTACCCAGTTCACGCCGCCACCGCAGGCCGCCAATGACTCGGTTTTCCGCTGGAAAATGGTAGCCGGGCTGGCTTCGTTGGCCGCTGTGGTCACGCTGGTCTGGAGCGCGGTGGGGGGGCTGGGCGGCCCGCCCGCTGGTGCGCAGATGGCTGGGGTGCCCGCGCCTGTCACTGCCTCTGTGTCGGTGCAAGCGCCTGCTGTGTCGCTGGCTGACAACCAGGCGCCCCAGCAAGTGATGATCCGTGACCCGCGCCTGGATGAGCTGTTGGCCGCACACAAGCAGTTTGGCGGTACTTCAGCCTTGCAACTGCCCGCAGGCTTTTTGCGCAACGCCAATTTCGAGGCCCCCAAGCGCTGACACCTGGGCGGGTGCCGGCGTTGTGGCAGGGAACCAATCGCTGCCCCGGCTTTCATAGGCATACCAGAACCGGCATATGGTCGGTGTCTGATTTGCATGAAAGGTTGCTGATGAAAAAAACAAGTTCAACCGTGGCGCGCCTGGTGTTGGCTGCCACGGTGTTTGCTTCGGCGGGCACGGCGCTGGTGGCGCCTGGCACTGTGGCGGCGCAGCCCGCCAGCGTGGTGCGTGGCCTGCCTGATTTCACGGAACTGGTGGAGCAGGTCGGGCCTGCGGTGGTCAATATCCGCACCTTGGAGAAAGTCTCTTCCCGTGCCAACGTCAATGGCATGGACGAAGAAATGCTGGAGTTTTTCCGGCGCTTTGGTGTGCCGGTTCCCAACGTGCCACGCCAGCAGCGCCCCCAGCGGCCACAGGAGGAAGACGCTCAGCCCAGTGGTGTCGGTTCGGGCTTTATCGTTAGCGCGGATGGCTATGTGATGACCAATGCGCATGTGGTGGATGGTGCTGATCAGGTGCTGGTCACACTCACCGACAAGCGCGAGTTCAAGGCCCGCATCGTCGGCACCGACAAGCGCACCGATGTGGCCGTCGTCAAAATCGAGGCTACCGGTCTGCCTGCCGTCAAGATTGGCGACAGCAGCCGCCTGAAGGTGGGCGAGTGGGTGATGGCGATCGGTTCCCCATTTGGTCTGGAGAGCACCGTGACGGCGGGTATCGTCAGCGCCCGCCAGCGCGAGACAGGCGATTATTTGCCCTTCATCCAGACCGATGTGGCCATCAACCCCGGCAACTCCGGCGGCCCCCTGATCAACATGCGTGGTGAAGTGGTGGGCATCAACAGCCAGATTTATTCGCGCTCGGGGGGCTTCATGGGCATTTCGTTTGCCATCCCGATTGATGAGGCCATGCGCGTGAGCGAGCAACTGCGCGCCACCGGGCGCGTGACGCGCGGCCGCATTGGCGTGCAGATTGGCCCGGTCAGCAAGGACGTTGCTGAGTCTTTGGGGCTGGGCAAGCAGCAAGGCGCCTTGGTGACGGGGGTAGAGGCTGGATCGCCCGCAGAAAAAGCCGGTGTCGAAGCGGGTGACATCATCACCCGCTTTGATGGCAAACCCATCGACAAGGTGTCGGACTTGCCGCGCATGGTGGGCAGCACCAAGCCTGGCAGCAAGAGCGTGGTGACGGTGTTCCGCCGGGGCAACGCGCGCGACCTGACCATCACCATTGCCGAGATTGAGCCCGATAAAACTGCGCGCAAAGCCGCTGACCAGCCCAAGCCCAAGGCGGCGGTGGCCACGCAGCAGCTGGGTTTGCTGGTCAGTGACCTGACCGATGCGCAGAAAAAAGAACTCAAACTCAAGGGCGGTGTGCGTGTCGAGGCCGCCAGCGATGCCGCAGCGCGCGCCGGGCTGCGCGAGGGCGATGTGATTGTGGCGATTGCCAACACGGAAGTCTCCAGCAGCAAGGAGCTGGAAGCTGTGCTGGCCAAGTTGGACAAGAGCAAGCCCGTGAACGTCTTGTTCCGCCGTGGTGAATGGGCGCAGTACGCGCTGATTCGCCCTGCGCGCTGACCAGCATTGGCGCTGCGCCACCCCTGTGGGGCGCGGAGCCTGTTGGTTAGAATGGCAGCCGTTCCTGCAATGAAGCTCCAATCAACCCGGCTGCCAAGGATTGTTGGTTCAGGGCGCGTCGCCATTCGATGCGCCCTTTTTTCTTGTACGTGCCTTTGTAACCCCACCACTTGACGCTTTTTGTTGATGAATCACATCAGAAACTTTTCCATCATCGCGCACATTGACCACGGCAAATCCACCCTGGCCGACCGCCTGATCCAGCGCTGCGGCGGCCTGGAGGAGCGCCAGATGGAGGCCCAGGTGCTTGACTCGATGGACATCGAAAAAGAGCGGGGCATCACCATCAAGGCGCAGACTGCCTCCTTGCAGTACAAGGCCAAGGATGGCCAGGTCTACAACCTGAACCTGATCGACACGCCCGGCCACGTCGATTTCTCTTACGAAGTGAGCCGCTCTTTGTCGGCTTGCGAAGGTGCGCTGCTGGTGGTGGATGCCTCCCAGGGCGTAGAGGCGCAAACGGTGGCTAACTGCTACACCGCACTCGATCTGGGTGTGGAAGTGCTGCCCGTGCTCAACAAAATGGACTTGCCCCAGTCCGACCCCGACAACGCCAAAGCCGAGATCGAAGATGTGATCGGCATTGATGCTACCGATGCCATTCCCTGCTCGGCCAAAACCGGCATGGGCATTGAAGAAATCCTCGAAGCCATCGTCGCCAAGATACCCGCGCCAAAGGGGAACCCCGATGCGCCGCTGCGGGCGATGATCATCGACAGCTGGTTCGATTCGTATGTGGGCGTGGTCATGCTGGTGCGCGTGGTCGATGGCCGCTTGCTCAAAGGCGAGCGCTTCAAGATGATGGCCACCAACGCCGTCTATAACGCCGACAACCTGGGCGTTTTCACGCCCGCCAACGAGCCGCGCGACCGGCTCAATGCCGGTGAAGTGGGCTACATCATTGCGGGTATCAAAGAGCTGCAGGCGGCCAAGGTGGGCGACACCATCACCCTGGAAAAAAAGCTGCCCAACAATGCTGGCCCGGCTACCGAGGCGCTGCCCGGCTTCAAAGAGATTCAGCCCCAGGTGTTTGCCGGCCTGTACCCCACCGAGGCCAGTGAATACGACCAACTGCGCGATGCCCTCGAAAAGCTCAAGCTCAACGATGCTTCGCTGCACTACGAACCCGAAGTGAGCCAGGCGCTGGGCTTTGGTTTTCGCTGCGGCTTTCTGGGCCTGTTGCACATGGAAATCGTGCAAGAGCGCCTGGAGCGCGAGTTTGACCAAGACCTCATCACCACCGCGCCCAGCGTGGTGTACCAGGTCGTCAAGCCCGGTGGCGAAGTCACCATGGTGGAAAACCCGGCCAAGATGCCCGATGTGGGCAAGCTCGCTGAGATTCGCGAACCCATCGTCACCGTACACCTGTACATGCCGCAAGACTACGTCGGCCCGGTGATGACGCTGGCCAACCAAAAACGCGGCGTGCAGATGAACATGGCCTACCACGGTCGCCAGGTCATGCTCACGTACGAGATGCCGCTGGGCGAGATCGTGCTGGACTTTTTTGACAAGCTCAAATCGGTGTCGCGCGGCTATGCCTCCATGGACTACGAGTTCAAGGAGTACCGCACCTCTGACGTGGTCAAGGTCGATATTCTGCTCAACGGCGAGAAGGTCGATGCCTTGTCCATCATCGTTCACCGCTCGCAGGCACCCTACCGGGGCCGTGCCGTGGTGGCCAAGATGCGCGAGATCATCAGCCGCCAGATGTTTGACGTGGCCATTCAGGCGGCCATTGGCGCCAACGTCATCGCCCGCGAAACCATCAAGGCGTTGCGCAAAAACGTGCTGGCCAAGTGCTATGGCGGTGACGTCAGCCGCAAACGCAAGCTGTTGGAAAAGCAAAAGGCCGGCAAAAAACGCATGAAACAGATCGGCTCTGTGGAGGTGCCGCAAGAAGCCTTCCTGGCCATCTTGCAGGTGGAAGACTGATATGCAAGCGGTGCAAGTTCTGACGGCGTTGCTGCTGGCGGCCTTTGTAGGCTACATCGGCTCCTGGTACATGGGCCTGATCGAGGGCAACTTTGCTTTGCTGCTGTTTTTGGCCACCGTGGTCACGGGGGCCTACTGGCTGGCCGAGCGGCTGTATTTTCTGCCCCGGCGCCGCCGCGCTGCCCAGGCCATTGAGGACGCCGCCGCGCAGCGCCGTGCCGAGCTGGACCGCATGGGCATTGCCAAAGTCGATCTGGATGTGCAAGAGGCCAAGGGCCGCATCCTCATGCAGCCCTGGTGGCTGGACTGGACAGCGGGGCTGTTTCCGGTGATTGCCACAGTGTTTGTGCTGCGCTCGTTCCTGTTCGAGCCGTTCAAGATTCCCTCGGGCTCCATGATTCCGACGCTGCTGGTGGGCGACCTCATTCTGGTGAACAAATTCACCTACGGCGTGCGCCTGCCGGTGATCCACACCAAGCTGACCGAGGGCAATGCGCCCCAGCGCGGCGATGTGATGGTGTTTCGCTACCCGCCCCAGCCCAACATGGACTACATCAAGCGCGTGGTCGGTGTGCCCGGCGATGAAGTCGCTTATCTGAACAAACGCCTGAGCGTTAATGGTCAGCCGGTGCCCACCACCGCCGTTCCTGACTTCTTCGATGAAGGCGCCATGCGCTACTTCAAGCAGTACGAAGAACAACTGGGCGCCCAGCCCCACCGCCTGCTCAACAACCCCGAGGCACCGGCCTTTGTGCAGGGTGCCAGCGACTTTGCCTACCGCGACCACTGCCGCTACAGCGTCGAGGGTGTGGTCTGCAAAGTCCCCTCAGGGCACTATTTCATGATGGGTGACAACCGGGACAATTCCCTCGACTCGCGCTACTGGGGCTTTGTGCCCGATGCCAACATCGTCGGCAAAGCCTTTTTTGTCTGGATGAACTTCGGCGACCTCAAGCGCATCGGGGCGTTCCATTGAGTTCACACTGTCACGTGGCAACCACCAGGGAGTAAGTTATGAATGCACAGCGCACCCCCCGCCGTTCGCGCCAGCGCGGCCTGTCATTTATCGGCGTGATCTTCATTGGCCTGATGGCTGTGGCAGCTTTTGCCATCGGTGGCCAGTCGATTCCGATCTGGCTGGAATACCAGGCCATCACCAAGGCCATGAACAAAGCCAAGATCGAAAGCACCGTGCCCGGCGTGCGTGCGGCCTTTGACCGCGCCGCTGCTATTGACAACATCAGCTCTGTCAAAGGCCAGGACCTGGAAGTCACCAAGCGTGGCGACAAGGTGGTGGTATCGGTCAATTACGCCCGCGAGATTCCGCTGGCTGGGCCCGCCTATCTGGTGTACCGCTTCCAGGCGCAGACAGACTAAGTGCAGCCCGCTCTTGCTTCGCTGCAATCGCGCTTGCAGCACACCTTTTCCAGCCCGGCCCTGCTGCTGCGTGCCGTCACGCACCGCAGCTTCAGCGCCGACCACAACGAACGCCTTGAATTCCTGGGCGACTCCGTTCTCAACCTGGCCGTCTCCAGCCTGCTGTACCAGCGCCTCAGTGCGCTGCCCGAGGGCGACTTGTCGCGCGTGCGTGCCAACCTGGTCAAAGAGGGCACCCTGCACCAGTTGGCGCTGGGCCTGCGCTTGTCCGAGGTACTGCGCCTGGGCGAGGGCGAGGCCCGCTCGGGCGGGCACCAGCGTGCCTCCATCCTGGCCGACGCCCTGGAGGCGCTGATTGGCGCCGTGTATCTGGATGCGGGCTACGCCTCGGCAGAAGCCCTGGTTCACCGGCTGTTTGCCGCCGTCGAAATCAACCCGCAAATGCAGGCCGCTGCCAAAGACGCCAAGACGGCGTTGCAGGAGTGGTTGCAGGGCCGCAAAATGAAAGTGCCGCAGTACACCGTGGTGGCCACGGCAGGCGCGGCCCACCGGCAAACCTTTGATGTGGAATGCCACATCCCCGAACTCTCGCTCACCGAGCGCGGCACCGGCGGCTCCCGCCGTGCCGGCGAGCAGGCCGCAGCCGCGGCCATGCTGGCCACCCTGAAAGCGAAAAAACCATGAACGATGCTACTAAAAACGTAGCTGCTAGCGCACAGCCAGCAAGCCTGCAAGCCGAAAAAGACCTTGAATCTGCCACTGCGGCACCGGCGCCAGCAGCGCAGCCCGCTGCGGTGCAAACTGCCGCCGAACTCGATGCCGTGCTGGCGCAGGCCCTGGGCCCAAGCGCAGCCGACAGCGCAGACGCTGGCGCCACCGGCCCGCAGCGCTGCGGTGTGATTGCCATCGTCGGCAAGCCCAACGTGGGCAAATCCACGCTGCTGAACGCGCTGGTGGGGCAAAAAATCAGCATCACCTCGCGCAAGGCGCAGACCACGCGCCACCGCATCACCGGCATCCGCACGCTGGGGCAAACGCAGTTTGTGTTTGTCGATACGCCCGGCTTTCAGACACGCCACGCCACGGCGCTGAACAAGTCGCTGAACAAAACGGTGATGGGCGCGATTGGCGATGTGGACTTGATTTTGTTCGTCGTCGAGGCGGGCAGCTTCACGCTGGCCGACGCCAAGGTGCTGAGCCTGTTCAAGCCCGGCATCCCGACGCTGCTCATTGCCAACAAGCTGGACAACATCCACCGCCGTGCCGAGATCGCGCCCTGGCTCAAGGGCATGCAGGAGCGCCACCCGTTTGCCGAGTTCGTGCCCATGTCGGCCAAGAACAAGGGCGACATCCAGCGCCTGTATGGCATTTGCGAAAAGTACCTGCCCGAAGCGCCCTGGTGGTACGAGGCCGACGAGCTGACCGACCGCAGCGAAAAGTTTCTGGCCAGTGAAACCGTGCGCGAAAAGCTGTTCCGCTTCACGGGCGACGAGCTGCCCTACACCTCCACGGTGGTGATCGACAAGTTCGAAGAAGAAAAAAGCAAAGTCCACAAACGCATGATCCGCGTGGCCGCCACCATCATCGTCGAGCGCGACAGCCACAAGGCCATGGTGATTGGCGACAAGGGCGAACGCTTGAAGCGCATCGGCACCGAAACCCGCCAGGAGCTGGAAAAGCTCATGGACGCCAAGGTGTTTGTCGAGCTGTGGGTCAAGGTGCGCTCGGGCTGGGCCGACGACGAAGCCCGCGTGCGCTCGTTCGGCTATGAGTGAATGTGGCCCCCACGTTCGCTCACTGCGTGTGCTCTCTGCCCCCCGAGGGGACGGCGTTTCGCCTTGGGGCGGCCCGGCGGCGAAACCACTGCTGATTGACCGTGGCCACCGCGCGCCGTTTTTCCAATGAACCGGCCTTTGTGCTGCACCGCTACGACTGGAGCGAGTCCAGCCTGATTCTGGAAGTGTTCACGCGCCAGCACGGGCGCGTGGCGCTGGTGGCCAAGGGGGCGAAAAAGCCCAGCTCCAACTTCCGGCCCGTGCTGCTGCCCTTGCAGCCCCTGAGCCTGACCTGGACACAGAGCGTGGCCACGGGCGCCAATGACATCCACACCCTCAAAGGCGCCGAGTGGGTCGGTGGCCACATCATGCCCACGGGGGACGCGCTGTTGGCGGGCATTTACCTCAACGAGCTGCTGCTGCGCCTGCTGGCGCGCGACGACCCGCACCCGGTGCTGTTCGATGCCTACAGCGCCGTGGTGCGCGTGCTGGCCAGCGAACACGGCGAAGCGCTGGAGCCGGTGCTGCGCACGTTTGAGCTGCTGCTGCTGCGCGAGATCGGCATGCTGCCCGCCCTGGACGCGCAAACCCTGACCCTGGAGCCCCTGCAAGCGCAGGCGCGCTACACCCTGGTGCCCGAAGGCGGCCTGCGCGCCGCCGATGCCAGCGAGCAGCGTGCCAGCCTGAGCGCCGCGCAGTGGCAGGCCCTGTACGCACCCCTGCAAGGCCGGGGCGTGCGCTTGGCGGCACTGCTGCGCGCCTGCGCGCCCGTGGCACTGGAACTCAAACCCCAACTGCGCGCCCTGCTGCAATACCATTGCGGCAGCCCCCTGCTGCGCACCCGCCAGCTCATGCTGGATATCCAAGCCCTTTGACCTCGCCACGACCTTGCCATGACCACTGCCATGCCTGCCACTGCGCCCGCCACCGCGCCCATTGCTGCCCACCGCACCGCCTTGTCGGTCAACGTCAACAAGGTGGCCCTGGTGCGCAACACGCGCCACCTGGGCATTCCCAGCGTCACGCGCGCGGCACTGCTGTGCCTGCAAGCGGGCGCGCAGGGCATTACGGTGCATCCGCGCCCCGACGAGCGCCACATCCGTGCCCACGACGTGACCGAACTGGCCGCGCTGTTGCAAGACTGGCCGGGCCGCGAATACAACATCGAAGGCAACCCCTTCCACAACCTGATGGACTTCAT
>NZ_JAQUAL010000047.1:0-20872 GCF_028687295.1 Simplicispira sp. | reverse complement strand
CTTTGGGTTCGGTTTCTTTCCATTCCAGCTCGGGCACCGAGTCGGCCACCACCCCGGCGGCGGCCTGCACGTAGAGCTGGCCGTCTTTGATGATGCCGGTGCGAATCGCAATGGCCACGTCCATGTCGCCGGCGTAGCTGAGGTAGCCGCAGGCACCGCCGTAAATGCCGCGCTTGCTGGGCTCCAACTGGTCGATCAGCTCCATCGCGTGCACCTTGGGCGCGCCGGTGAGCGTGCCCGCCGGGAAGGTGGCCTTGAGCACATCCATGCTGGTCATGCCCTCGTTGAGGATGCCCTCGACGTTGCTGACGATGTGCATGACGTGGCTGTAACGCTCCACCACAAAGGCTTCGGTCACTTTGACGCTGCCGGTTTTGGCGATGCGGCCAATGTCGTTGCGCGCCAGGTCAATCAGCATGACGTGCTCGGCGCGCTCTTTGGGGTCGTTGATGAGTTCGACCTCGGCGGCCTTGTCCAGCTCGGGCGTGGCACCCCGGGGGCGGGTGCCCGCCAGCGGACGGATGGTGATTTTTTGCCCCTCGGGCGTGCTTTCCTGGCGCACCAGAATTTCCGGGCTGGCGCCGACGACGTGGAAGTCGCCAAAGTGGTAGTAGTACATGTACGGCGACGGGTTCAGCGAACGCAGCGCGCGGTACAAGGACAGGGGCGACTCGGTGTAGCGCTTGTGGATGCGCTGGCCCACCTGCACCTGCATGAAGTCGCCTGCGGCAATCAGGCCCTTGGCCTGCTCGACGGCGGCCAGGTAGTCCGCTTTGGCAAAGCTGCGCTGGGCCGGGTGGCTCTCGGTGGGCAAGACCCGGGGTGCGCTGACCGAATACTGCAACTGCTCCTTGAGCTGGCGCAGGCGCTTTTTGGCCTGCGTGTACGCCTCGGGCTGGGCCGGGTCGGCATAGACAATCAGGTAGAGCTTGCCCGAGAGGTTGTCGATGACGGCCAGCTCCTCGCACTGCAACAGCAGGATGTCGGGGCAGCCCAGGGTGTCGGGCGGGCAGGTGGATGCCAGTTTTTTCTCGATGTAGCGCACGGCGTCGTAACCGAAATACCCCGCCAGGCCACCGCAAAAGCGCGGCAAGCCCGGGCGCAGTGCCACCTTGAAGCGCTTTTGGTAGGTCTCGATGAAGTCCAGCGGGTTGCCGCGCGCGGTTTCCACCACCACGCCATCGGTCACCACTTCGGTCTGGGCGGCATCGCCAAAGCCGCTGGCACGCAAGAGCGTGCGCGCGGGCAGGCCGATGAAGCTGTAGCGGCCAAAACGCTCGCCGCCCACGACCGATTCGAGCAAAAAGCTGTATTGGCCACCATCTTTGGCATGGGCCAGCTTCAGGTACAGCGACAGCGGAGTTTCCAGGTCCGCAAAGGCTTGCACCATGAGCGGAATACGGTTGTAGCCCGCAAGGGCCAGGCTTTTGAATTCAAGTTCTGTGATCACGGGAGGGGTTCCCTGCTGGGGTGGCGCGTGGGGCCGGCAAAAGGTGGTGCCGCGCAGCGCCGCTGTTCATGCAATCGGCCTGCGCGCGCGGTGCGGGTGCGGGGCCGGAGGGGGGCACGCCGGGCGGTGCCCCGGGTGCGGTCAAGCGTTCAGGCGTGCAGGCTTTCGCCAGGGCCAGGCTCCCCGGTCACTGCGACCTGTGATGAACACGCGGTGGATGAACATGGGCCAAAGTGTAGCAAAGCAAACCGGTGCCCATAGATGCCATCCCCTAGAAACACAGCGCGAAAACCCTGTGGCGGTGCGGCGCACAGCCAATCACAATCTTGAATAGAACGATCGTTCTATTTTTAAAGGAGATGTGGATGAACATCCTGCGCACCTGCCTGCTGGGCAGCGCGGCAGCGTTGGTGCTGGGCAGCGCCCTGGCCCAGCCACTGACCGTGGCAGACGTGAAATACCCCCAGGCCACGCAAGTCCACACGGCGGATTTGCAGCTCAACGGTGCGGGCGTGCGGCACAAGGCGGTCTTCAAGGTGTACACCGCCGGGCTCTACCTGCCCACCCAGGCCAGGACGGCGCCCGAGGTCATGGCGCTGCCGGGCGCCAAGCGCATGGCCATCACCATGCTGCGCGAGATCGACTCTGGCGAGCTGGGCAAGCTGTTTGCGCGCGGCATGGAAGACAACATGGACAAGGCGGCGTTCTCCAAGCTGATCCCGAGCGTGGTGCGCATGGGGCAGATTTTTGCCGTGCACAAAAAGCTGCTGCCCGGCGAGCAGTTCAGCATCGACTGGGTGCCCGGCACCGGCACGGTCATCACCGTCAAGGGCCAGCCCCAGGGCGAGCCGTTCCAGGAACCCGCGTTCTTCAACGCCTTGCTGGGCATCTGGCTGGGGCCACAGCCAGCCGATGAACCGCTCAAGCAGGCCCTGCTGGGCCACCCGGCAAGGCCGGAACGGACGGCTGATTGATCCTGAATTGATAGCTGCTTGCGCCCATCCAGCAAGGGCTGGAGGCATTTTTGGCTGTATTTTTATGCCAGCAGCGCCAGCGAACCCACCCAGCCATCGGCGTCCACGTCGGTGGCGGGCTGACCGTGGTTATAACCGTAGGTGACCAGCACCACGGGGCAACCGGCGGCACGCGCGGCCTGGGCGTCGTTGCTGGAGTCGCCCACCATCAGCGTGCGCGCGGGCGCACTGCCCAGGGCGGCGCAGGTTTTGACCAGCGGCAGCGGGTCGGGCTTTTTGCGCTCGAAGGCATCGCCGCCAAACACCTGGTCAAAAAAACTATCCAGCCCCTTGGCGCGCAGCAGCGGCAGCGCAAAGGCGGTGGGCTTGTTGGTCAGGCAAGCCAGGCGCAGGCCCGCACTGCGCAGCGCCTGCAAGCCCTCGGGCACGCCGGGGTACACCTGCGCGTACTGCCCATTGATGTCCAGGTAGTGGTGCTGGTAGCGCGCCCAGGCCTGCGGGTAAATTGCTTCTGTATTGATAGCTGCTGGCGCTTGTCCAGCTTGGGCTAGCACATGATGGAGCACTGATTTGATCAGGTGCTCCGAGCCCTTGCCCACCATGCGTTCGATGTGGGTGCGCTCAATGCCCGGCAGCGCCAGGTCGTCCAGCATGCGGCCCAGGGCCTGGGCAAAATCGCCCAGCGTATCGACCATGGTGCCATCGAGGTCGATGATGGCGGCGTCGAAGGCGGCAGGGTTCAGGGGCAGGGCAATCATGGGGTACGAAAAAAGTCAGTCCAAGAAAAAAGGCCCGCGCGGGGCCTTGCCAGGGTGTGGGAGGGTGCTCAGGCCAGCGCGCTGCGCATGGCGTCGATCACGCTGCGGTAGTCCGGCTGGCCAAAGATGGCGCTGCCAGCCACAAACGTGTCAGCGCCGGCATCGGCGGCGCGGCGGATGTTGCCCTCTTTGATGCCGCCGTCCACCTCCAGGCGGATGTCTTTGCCGCTGGCATCGATGCGCTTGCGCACGGCCTCGATCTTGCGCAGCGCCGAGTCGATAAAGCCCTGGCCACCAAAGCCGGGGTTGACGCTCATGATGAGGATGAGGTCGATGTCCTCGATCACCCAGTCCAGCACATCCAGCGGCGCTGCCGGATTGAACACCAGCCCGGGCTTGACGCCCTGGGCACGGATGGCCTGGATGCTGCGGTGGACATGGGTGGAGGCGTCGGGGTGGAAGCTGATGTAGTCGGCGCCGGCCTGGGCAAACGCGGCGGCCAGCGCATCGACGGGCTGCACCATCAGGTGTACGTCAATGGGCACGGCCACCCCGTCGGGCGTGACGGCGTGGGGCTTCAAAGCCTGACACACCATGGGGCCAAACGTGAGGTTGGGCACGTAGTGGTTGTCCATGACGTCGAAGTGAACCCAGTCGGCGCCCGCAGCAATGACGCTGCGGACTTCATCGCCCAGGCGGGCGAAATCGGCGGACAGGATGGAAGGGGCAATGCGGTAGGTACGGCTCATGGCAGGAATTGTCGCAGTTACTATTCGGTCATGCCAAAGTACCAATTTGAGGTCGAAGCACAGCCCGAGTACCTGCCACGGCAGTCGTCGCCCGAGGCCGGGGTGTTCAGCTTTTCTTACACCATCACCATCACCAACACGGGTGATATCGCGGCGCAGCTGGTGTCGCGCCACTGGATCGTCAGCGATGCACAAGGCCACACCGAAGAGGTCAAGGGCCTGGGCGTGGTGGGCCAGCAGCCGCTGCTCAAGCCCGGCGAAGCCTTCCAGTACAGCAGTGGCTGCCAGTTGCGCACGCCCAGCGGCACCATGCACGGCAGCTTTCACTGCGTGGCCGACGATGGCGAGGCGTTTACCTGCCCCATCGCCCTGTTTGTGCTGGAGGCGCTGGAGCCCGGCGAGCCCCACCAGCCCCTGAGCGCGAGGGTGTTGCATTGAGCAGCGGGCACAGCGAGGCACGCAGCCTGGCCGTCCTGCTGGCGCAGCTTGACCCGCAGGCCGGTCTGGCCGAGCGCCACCTGTGGCTGATTGCCCTGTGCGCCTGGCTGCGCGGCAACGCCCAGAGCGTGCCCGAGACGCTGGAGCGGCTGGCGCTGCTGGTCGATACCGTGCAGGCCCAGCCCGAAACCTGCGCGCGGCTGCAAGCGTGGTGGCAGGCGCTGGCGGGTGCGGTGGACATCACCCCGCTGCTGGCCGACTTTGGCTTTGCGCCCCGCACCGCGCTGTTCAGCGAACTGGCCGAGCGCCTGCGCCTCAAGCTCCTGCCCAGCAGCCCCGAAACCATCGATGCTGCCGAGCTGTTCACCCTGGCCCTGCCCAGCCCGTTCGATGCGCAGTGGCTGGCCGCCCTGCCCGACGATCTGGCCCAGCGCCTGGTCGGGCTGTTGTCCGATGGCCCCGGCCTGCACGCGCGCTGGCAGCGCACCCTGCTGGACGCCATGACGTACTGCGCCGGACAAATCCTCTCCACCGGTTTTGCCCCCGAGCTGCGCCTGCGCATGAGCGAATCCGCGCGCGAGGCCCAGCCTTTTGCCGCGCTGATCCGCGACGTGGAGAGCCTGCGCATCGAAGTGCTGCACAGCCTGCGCACGCCCGATAGGCTGGAGCAGGCCGCGCAGGGCCTGCGCGAGCGGCTGGACGCCTGCCGCGCGGCCGCCACCACGGTGTACGCGCACTTTGAAGAAAACGGTATCTCGGTGGGCCTGGTGTTCCGGCTGCGCCAGCTGCGCGCGCGCATCGTGCGGGTGCGTGAGCTGCTCGAATGCGTGCTCTCGCCCACCCCGGCGCTGCACGCGGCGCGCCTGCTGGGGCATCTGGTGCAGGTGGCGCAGGAGCGCCACAGCCTGCGCGCGGTGCTGGCCACCAATTCGTCGTTGCTGGCGGCCAAGGTGGCCGAGCGCAGCGCTGAAACCGGCGAGCACTACATCACCCGCACCCGCGCCGAATACCTGGCCATGGTGCGCAACGCTGCCGGTGGCGGGGCAGTGATGGCCTTCACCACGCTGGCCAAGTTTGCGCTGTACGGGTTGGCGCTGTCGGCGTTCTGGGGTGGTTTTTGGGCGGGCATCAATTACGCGGTGAGCTTCGTGCTCATCCAGCTGCTGCATTTCACGGTGGCCACCAAGCAGCCTGCCATGACGGCGCCCGCCATGGCCGCCAAGCTCAAAGACCTGGGCAGCGGCGAGGCCATCAGCGATTTTGTCGATGAGGTGGCGCACCTGGTGCGCTCGCAGGTGGCGGCAGTGCTGGGCAATGTGCTGGTGGTGTTTCCGGCGGTGCTGGGGCTGTGCCTGCTGATAGCGCAGTTCACGGGCACCCCGGCCATCAGCGCCAAAGAGGCAACCCATGTGCTGGAGGCCCAGCACCTGCTGGGGCCATCGCTGTTTTTTGCGGCCTTCACCGGGGTGCTGCTGTTTGTCTCCAGCATCATTGCGGGCTGGACAGAGAACTGGTTTGTGCTGCACCGGCTCGATTCGGCCATGCGCTACAACCCCCGCATCACCGCCTTGCTGGGCAGCGCACGGGCGGCGCGCTGGGCACACTTTTTGCGCAACAACATCTCGGGGCTGGCCGCCAATATCTCGTTGGGCCTGATGCTGGGCCTGGTGCCCGCGTTTGCAGGCTTTTTTGGCCTGGGTCTGGATGTGCGCCACGTCACGCTGTCCACCGGCCAGGTCGGTGCAGCCGCTGCCAGCCTGGGGCTGGGCGTGCTGCAGCAAAGCGCTTTCTGGTGGGCTATGGCCACCCTTCCCCTGCTCGGCGCCATCAATGTGAGCGTGAGCTTTTACCTGGCGTTCTTGCTGGCGCTGCGCGCCCAGAACGTCAGCGGTGTAGAGCGCACGCGCCTCTACGCCGCCATCCGATCGCGTCTGCGCACAGCTCCCCTGAGCTTTTTCCTGCCCAGTCGCCAGGCTTCCTGACCAGGGCATGGCCCTGGCCGTTGCCGCAGCGCGTGCCGCTGTCCTACAGCGGCGCATCTGCAACCAACGGTAAATTCAGGCCATCGCGCGGGTTGATGCTGCCGCCCTTGGCGGGGCGTCCGTCAGCCCTTTCCTCCCCCAAAGCGGGCGCTGCCCGCTTGACGCACAAGGACGCAAGACATGAACGAGATTCTGACCTTCTGGGCGCAGTGGCTGCGGCCCTCCGCCGGGCTGCCCACGGTGCAATGGTCTTTGCTGCTGGCCGTGGCCACCATCGCGGGCTACCTGTTCCAGCGCCACATCGGCTTGCCCAAGGTGGTGGGCTATTCACTGGTGGGCACACTGGCCGGTCTGGCAGGCTTCAGCGGCGCGGTCTGGCCGCTGCAAGGCATAGGGCTGTTTCTGCTGGAGCTGGGCATTTCGCTGGTGCTGTTCGAGTGCGGGGCGCGCATTCCGTTGCGCTGGTTCCGGCACAACCCCATGGTGCTGGTGCAAAGCATTGCCGAGTCGGCGCTGACTTTCTTTGCCGTGTACTGGGCACTGCTGTGGCTGCAAGTGCCCGAGCGCGCTGCGGGCCCGCTGGCCGTGGTGGCGCTGGCAGCATCGCCTGCCGTGCTTACCCGTGTGGTCAACGACACGCGCGCCGCCGGCCCGGTGACCGAGCGCGCCATCGTGCTGGCCACGCTGTCCACGCTGTACGCCCTGACGCTGGGCAGTGCGCGCGCTGAACTGATCAACCGGCCTTCCATCACGTTCATGGACACGGTGTACCCGGTGATGGTGGTACTGGGCGTGTCGGTGGTGGTGGCAGCACTGCTGGCGCTGGTGCTGCGCATGGCGCTGCGCTTTATGAGCCCCACCAGCGAGAACACCTCCATCTTGCTGCTGGCGCTGATTGCCGCAGGCACTGCCGTGGCTGCGCACATGGGTGGCTCGGCGCCGCTGGCGGCACTGCTGGGCGGCATGCTGCTCAAGCAGCTCAACCCGCGCCCCTGGGCCTGGCCGCGCCAGTTGGGCACGGCCTCGTCGTTGCTGACCATGCTGATGTTCGTGCTGGTCTCCACCGTAGCGGCGCAGGCCGACTGGAGCGGCCCGGTCGCTGGCGTGGTGCTAGCGCTGATTGGCGTGCGCCTGCTGGCTAAGGTGGTGGGCGTGGGCCTGGGCAACGTGGGCAGCGGCGCCAGCTGGCGCCAGGCGCTGTGGGTGGGCGCTGCCATGACGCCCATGTCGTCCATTGCCCTGTTGCTTGCCTCGCAGTTTGTGATGGCCTCGCCTTCCACGGGCCACCTGATTGCGCAAATCGCGCTGCCCGCCATCTTGCTGATGGAGGTGCTGGGCGCAGTGATTGCCACTGTGGCCATTTACCGCGCGGGCGAGAGTTCCAAACCCTGGGCGCCACTGACCCGCAGCGGCGCAGGAGACAACCGTGAGTCTTGAAGCCTTTACCCAATCCGAACCGCTGACGCTGGGCGTCGAGCTGGAGTTGCAGCTCGTCAACACCCACGACTACGACCTGGCGCCCTACGCCGAAGACATGCTGCGCCTGATGCTCAAAACGCCGCTGCCGGGCAGCGTGGTGCCCGAGATGACCAACAGCATGATCGAAATATCGACCGGCATCTGCCACAGCAGCAGCGAGGTGCTGGGCCAACTAAGCCAGATCCGCGACGCGCTGGTCAAAAGCGCCGACAAGCTCAACATCGCCGTGGTGGGCGGTGGCACGCACCCGTTCCAGCAATGGCACGAGCGGCGCATTTACGACAAGCCACGCTTTCAGGAGCTGTCGCAGCTGTATGGCTACCTCTCCAAACAGTTCACCATCTTTGGCCAGCACGTTCACATCGGCTGTCCCGATGCCGATGCGGCGCTGCTCATGCTGCACCGCATGAGCCGCTACATCCCGCACTTCATCGCGCTGTCGGCCTCCAGCCCCTACGTGCAGGGGCAGGACACGGCGTTTGACTCGGCGCGGCTCAATTCGGTGTTTGCGTTTCCGCTGTCGGGGCGTGCGCCCTGCGTGCTGACCTGGGCCGAGTTTGAGCAGTACTTCAACAAAATGACCCGCACGGGCGTGGTCAAAAGCATGAAGGACTTTTACTGGGACATCCGGCCCAAGCCCGAGTTCGGCACCATCGAAATCCGTGTGTTCGACACACCCCTGACCATTGAGCGCGCCGCTGCACTGGCCGGTTTTGTGCAATCGCTGGGAGCCTGGTTTCTGGCCGAGCAACCCTTCACGCCGCAAGAGGACGACTACCTGGTCTATACCTACAACCGCTTCCAGGCCTGCCGCTTTGGCATGGATGCGGTGTACGTAGACCCGGCCAGTGGTGAGCACATGCCGCTGCGCGAGCACATCATGCGCACCATCGACCAGATTGCCGGCCACGCGGCGGCGCACGGCGCCTCGGGCGCGCTGCACCTGCTGCGCAGCGAAGCCCACGCGGGCCAAAACGACGCACGCTGGCTGCGCGAGCGCCAGCGCGAAGAGCAATTGCTGGCCGAGGTCAGCCGCCAGGCAGCGCAGCGCTTTCGCGGCACAGGCGCTTGAACCGATGCAGCCAGCACAAGCCGTGTGGTCTGTGCTGGCAGGCGCGCAAATACCGCTGGGCCTGTACCGCGCTCGCATGAATAATCGGCGCCCATGCCTGCCTTCCTCCTCACCCATTGCACCCCGCCCACGGCCTTGAGCCATCCGGCGGCTGTGGCGCACCGCGCCCCTGGGTCAGCATGAGGCGGCTGCTATGGTGGTTCATGGCGGTGCTGGCCTGCGTGGCGGCGGGCTGTATTGCCGCCAGCGCCTACCTGACATTTGCCACCCTGCGCAGTGCGCAGCAAGAAGCCTTTGACGCCCGCTTCGCTCTGGCGGCACAGCGCGCCGCCACCGCCGCAGAAAGGGCGCTGGCGCTGGGCGTGGCGCTGACCGATCAGCCCCCGTTGCAGGCGCTGTTGGAGCGCGAAGCCACGCTGGAGCCCGCCATCGTCGCCTTTGGCATCGCCAGCGCCAGCGGCCAGCGCCTGCTGGGCCACACCCGCCCGCCCGACGGTACCCGCGCCACTACCTTGCTGGAGCGCCCCGTGCGCAACGATCTGGGCCAGACCGTGGCACGGGTGCAGCTGCGCTACGACACCTCGGCCCTGGTCAGTGCAGAGCAGCAACTGCAACAGGCAGTCCAGGCAGCCGCCTGGCCACCGCTGCTGGCGGTGTGCGCTGCGGCGCTGCTGCTGGGCGTGGCTCTGTCGCAGCGGCTGACGTCGCAATCGCACCGTGCTCCCTCTGGGGGAGTAGTGCCTGCGGGGCATCTGGGGCTGGCGCGCTGGCCGGGCGGCCTGCGCGCGCAGCTCACGGCCTTGGCCGCACTGGCGCTGTGCCTAGGCCTGCTGTGGCTGGGCTGGGGCGCACACCGCGCGGGCCAGGCGCTGATACAGCCGGTGCAGCTGGCCAAGGCCGCTGCCATCGCTCGTTCCAGCGCCAGTCTGCTCGAACACGCACTGGCCGTGGGCATTCCGCTGGACGCCCTGGTCGGGCTGGACACCCACACGAGCGCCCTGCGCCGCGACAACCCCGAAGTGGCCGACCTAGCCCTGCTGGCGACCGACGGGCGCGCACTGCACCGCCGCAGCGCAGGTGCGGCCAGCCACGCAGCCGAGGCCAGTGCGGCCAGCACTACTGCGCCTGCCGCCCGCGCACCGGTAGTGCATGCAGGCACCCACCTGGCCGATGTGGTGGTGGTGCTAGACCCCGGTGTGCTGGCGCGCAAGCTGCAAACCACGCTGCTGGACATGGCTTTTCTGGGGGCGGTGAGCCTGTTGGTGGCGCTGGAGCTGCTGGCACTGGCACTGGGCTCACGCGGCGCCCGTGCGCTGGCCGCCACCGAGGCGCGCCAGCAACGGCTGGCCCACCCACAAGCGCAGCACGCGCCCTGGCGCAGCACCAGTGCCGCAGCGGTGCGCCCGGCGCTGTTCTTGTTCATGCTGTCCGAAGAACTCACACGCCCTTTCCTGCCCGGCTGGGCCCGGCAACTGGCACCCCAGACCTGGGGGATGTCCGCAGAGCTGCTGGCGGGCCTGCCGCTGGTACTGTTTCTGGCGGTGGTGGCGCTGCTGCAATGGCCGCTGGCAGGCTGGTCCGAGCGCCATGGCAGGCGCGCTGGCTTTTTGCTGGGTGCGCTGCTCAGTGCAGCCGGTCTGGCGCTGGCAGCCTGGTCGGCGGGGTATGGCAGCTTTCTGGCGGCGCGGGGCCTCAGTGCGGTGGGGTTTGCGCTGGTGTTTGTGTCCGGGCAGGGCGTGGTGATTGATGGCTCAGGGGCCAGCGACCGGGCGCGCAGCCTGGCGCAGTTTGTGCGTGCCATTTTGGTGGCCGGACTGTGCGGCCCGCCACTGGGCGGGTTGATTGCCGACCGCTGGGGCGTGCCCAGTGCGTTTGCGGCCTGTAGCGTGTTGGCGCTGCTGGCCGCCAGCGTCGCCTGGCTGCAATTGCCACCCGAACGCCCCACCGCCGCCCGCGCTGCGCCCCACCCTGGCACTGCCGCCGCCGGTCTGTGGGCCAACGCACTGCGCCAACCTGGGCTGCTGGCACTGCTGCTGGGCTGCGCCCTGCCCGCCAAGCTGCTGCTGGCAGCGCTGTGTTTTTACCTGCTGCCGGTGTACCTGCAAGACAGCGGCCAGGGCAGCGCCATGATCGGCCGCCTGCAAACCATTTACCCACTGACCATGGTGTTGCTGGTGCCGCTGGCTGCGCGCCTGGCCGACCGCTGGGGCCAACGCAGTGCTTTTGTGCTGGCCGGTGGCCTGCTGGCGGGGTGCAGCGCCATACTGGCCTGGCCTGCCGGGGCATCTCCCACTGGGCTGGCGCTGGTACTGCTGGGCCTGGGGCTGGGGCAGTCGCTGTCGATTGCGCCGCAGTCGGCTCTGGTGGCAGACTTTGCCAAGGGCGCCCCGACAGGCCACGGGGCGGGCATTCTGGGCCTGTTCCGTCTGGTAGAGCGTGGCGGCAGCGCACTGGGCCCGGCCACGGGCGCGCTGCTGCTGCCCCTGCTGGGCTTTGGCCCGGCGCTGGCCACCATTGGCCTGGGCGTGGTGGGTGCCAGTTTGGCCTATGGCTGGCACCTGCGCCGCCCAGGCCACCCCAACCGCGCGTAACCACCCTGCCCACACCTTGCACACACCATGACTGTTCGCCGCCACTTTCTCTCCCATGGCCTGCGCCATGCCGCAGGGCTGTCGTTGCTGCCGCTGCTGCCACCGGCCTGGAGCGCTGGCACCACGCCCACACCCCGGCTGCGGCACCCCACGGGCCGACCGTTCCGCATCCTGATGCTCACGTTCCGGGGCGAAACGGATGTGGATCGCGGCTTTCGCGCCTACCTGGCCGATGCCGGGCTGGATGCCCAGTTCACCGTGCGCGATGTGCAGCAAGACGCGGGCCGCGTGCCCGCCATCCTGCGTGACACGGCCCCATGGCAGCCTGACCTGATTTACGCCTGGGGCACGCCGATCACGCTGGCCGTGGTGGGCCCGCACGATGCGGCCAGCCAGAGCGGTTTTGTCCGTGACATCCCGGTGGTGTTTGCGCTGGTGGCGGCGCCGCTGCAATCGCGCATCGTGGCGCAGCTCGACGCCCCCGGGCGCAATGTGACCGGGGCAGTGCATGTGGTACCCACCGATGTGCAACTGCGGGCCATGCAGTCGTACCGCCCCTTCCAGAAGCTGGGCGTGCTCTACAACGCCGCCGAGCCCAACTCGCGCGCCATCGTCGCCCAGGCGCGGGAGTTCTGCCAGCGCAGCGGCGCCCAGCTGCTGGAGCGCACCTTCCGCACCAACGCCACAGGCGCCCCGGTGGCCGATGGCGTCGAAGACCTGGTGGCACAGCTGCACGCCGCCGGTGCCCAGTGGCTGTACCTGCTGCCCGACACCTTTCTGGGCAGCTTGTACGAGCGCATTGCCCCCACGGCACTGAAGTTGCAACTGCCCTCGTTTGGCGCTGCCGAGCTGGCCGTGCGCTCGGGCGGGGCGCTGGTGGGGCTGGTCAGCCGCTATTACTCGGTGGGCCAGTTGGCGGGCGCCAAGGCGCTGGACATTCTGGTGGCGGGCAAATCCCCGGCCCAGGTGCCGGTGGAAACGCTCAAGCGCTTCTCGCTGCTGGTGAACATGCAGGTGGCGCGCAGCCTGCGCCTGTACCCGCCCATCGACATGCTGAATTACGCCGAAGTCATCGCCATCGGCCCCACCGAGGCCCGCCCGTCATGAGCACGCCTATCTCCCCATCCACCTCCCCTGCCGCGCCCACCCCACCCGCCCTGGCGTGGCGCCTGCTGCAACCGGCCGATCTGGACACCATGGAAGTGCTGCACCGCCTCAGCCTGGCGGGCATGGCGGCGCACACCGTCAAGGCCGAGTCGCGTGACTTTCTGGCCAGCCTGCTGCAAGGCCGGGGCCAGGTGATCGGCGCCTGGGCGGGTCAGGCGCTGGTGGCCTACGGCGTGCTGCAACACGACCTGCTGCCCGAAGACGACCCACGCCCCCACCTGGGCCTGCCCGCAGACCGGCCTGTGGCCAAGCTGGCAGGCGCTGCCGTGGCCCCCGACTGGCGCGGCCAGCACCTGCAACGCACCCTGATTGCCCGGCGCATGGCGCAGGCACAGCCCGGCGCCGTGCTGTTTGCCACCGCTGCCCCCGACAACACCGCCAGCTGGCACAACCTGCTGGCCTGCGGCTTTGCCGTGCGCGCGCTGGAATACCGCTACGGCGGCTTTGCCCGTTACCTGCTGGCGCACGACCCGGCCGCGCGCGCTGCGGGCCCGGCGCTGGCAGCGTCTGGCCTGGACGTGCCCTCCAGCGACCTGCCCCGCCAGCAAGCCCTGTTGCACGCAGGCTGGCGCGGCGTGGCCCCCGGCAGCACCGCAGGCAGCCTGCACCTGGCACCGCCACCCGGAGGTGCCGCATGAACACCGCTGCCGCCCACGACCGCCCCCGCCTGCACGTGGACTTGCACGCCCTGGCGCACAACTGGCAGGCGGTGCGCAGCACCTTTCGGGGCCAGCGCATCGGCGCCGTGGTGAAAAACGATGCCTACGGCCTGGGCCTGGCCACGGTGGCGCCGCTGCTGTGGCACCTGGGCTGCCGCGACTTCTGGGTGGCACACACCAGCGAAGCCCTGGCCTTGCGCGCCCTGCTGACTGCGCATGCCGCGCGCATTCTGGTGCTGCACGGCCTGGGCGGCCTGGCCCCCCAAGACTTTGCCGCCCACGCCCTGGTGCCTGTGCTGGCAGGCCCCCATGAGCTGCCCGCTCTGCACGGCCACACCCACCGCCACGGCACACCGCTGCCCGTGGCCCTGCACCTGGACACCGGCCTGACCCGCCTGGGCTTTGGCGCCGCCGACCTGCCCGCACTGCGCCCCGGCAGTGCGCTCTGGGCCGACGCCCAGCCACAAACCTGGGTCAGCCACCTGGGCCGCTTCAGCGACCCCACCGCGCCCGAATGCCTGCGCCAGCGCGCCGACTTCACTGCCTGGACGGCGCAACTGCCCCGGGCCGAACGCAGCATTGCCACCTCATCGAGCGTGTTTGCCGACCCGGCCTGGCACTTCGACCACGCCCGGGTGGGCAGCGCACTGTTCGGCGTGCAAACCACCCCTGGCCACCCCCAGCCCCTGCGCAGCGTGGCCAGCCTGCACGCGCCGGTACTGCGCGTTGCCGACGTGCCCGCTGGCACGGAGGTGGGCTATGCAGGCAGCTACCGCACCCTGCGCGCCAGCCGCATCGCCACCGTGGCCATTGGCTACGGCGATGGTCTGCCCTTTGGCCTGGTCAATCGGGGGGTGCTGTACCTGTGCGGGCAGGCCGCGCCCATCGTGGGCGGCGTGGCCATGGGCATGCTGGGGCTGGACGTCAGCGCCTTTGCGCCAGGGCAGGTGCAGCCTGGCATGTGGGCGCAGGTGTACGGTCCCCAGCAGCCCCTGGAGCAGCTGGCCGCCACGGCAGGCGTGGCGCCCAACACCTTGCTGGTAACTACCGCCAGCCTGGCCACGCGGCACTACAGCGACAGCACCCACGGCGGTGACTGCTGCGATGGCGGCAACCAGCGCCTGCCACCCCCCACAGCACAGGCACCCCAGGAGCCACAGCCATGAACCCGCGCCACCGTCTGCTGGCCATCGTGCTCGCTTGCGTGCTGGCGGTGCTGGCCAGCACCCAGGCCCTGGCACATTGGGCCGCCCGCACTGCCCACGAAGCCATGGTGGAGCAGCGCGACCACTATCTGCTGCACAGCCTGCGCACCGCCGCAGAAAACTACCTGGCCATCGGCCTGAACCTGGAGCAAATGGAAGCGCTGCAAACCCTGATCGAGCGTGAACGGGCCAGCTTTGACCAGGTGCTGGCCATCGATGTGTTCGCCGCCAGCGGCACCCTGCTCTACAGCACCGACCCCAACGCCCTGGGCAGCCAGGTGCCACCGCACTGGCGCCAGGGGCTGGAGCACAGCACCCCGTGGCACACCGACGGCCCGGCGCAGCGCCAGCTGGGCGTGCGCTTTGACAACGACCTGGGCCAGGCGGCGGGCGGCATTGTGCTGACCATCTCCACCGCCACGCCGCCCCTGACGCTGGCGCAATGGAAAGCGCACGGCCAACAGGCCCTGGCGTTGCTGGCCGCCGCCGCCCTGGCCACCTTGGTCGCCTGGGCTGGGGTGGCGCTGGGTATGCGCCGCCTGATGGCGCCCTATGTGCGCGTGGCCCGCATCCTGCAAGGCCAGCCGCCAGCGCCAGCACAACCACCGGCCACGCCACTGGAGCAGGCCGCCCACCACACCCACGCCAGCTGGGCCGCCGCCCGCCAACGCGCACAACACCGCCTGCACCAGCTACAGGAGCTTGACGATGCCGACTGACTCCATCGCCACAGTGGCGCCGGTTCTGCAACCGCCACCCCAGCTCGCCCGCAGCCTGGGCTTGCTGGCCTTGTGCCTGACGCTGGCGATTGGCACGGCCAGCGCCCTGTGGTCGCTGCACCAACTGCGCACCACCACCGAACGCGAAGCCCGCACCGACGCCCAGGCCATGGCCCAGTCGGTGGCGCACACGCTGGCCCAGCAAATCGGCCGGGCGGTACGCGTGGGCATTCCGCTGGCCGATATTCCCGGCGTACCCGCCTACCTGCAACGCACGCTGGAGCAGGCGCCGGGCCTGGCCTTTATCGCGCTGCACACCGAAGACGACACCCTGCTGCACACCACCAGCACCTCGCGCAGTGCCAACGACCTGGTGCGCGCGCCCATCCAGGTGCAGGGGCGCACCGCAGGCACCGTGGTGGTGGGCACCGCCGCCGCAGCGCTGGCCCAGGGACTGGCCTGGGCACAGGCCCTGTGCGCGCTGGTGGTACTGGGCCTGGGCCTGCTGGGCGGCTGGCTGGCCGCCCGGGGGCCGGGCCTGCGCCTGGAGCACCAGCGCCAGCAGTTGCAAGCCGGGCTGCACGGCGCGCCCCCGCCCGAACCGCCCCCCGGTGCCAGCGACGACGGCGTGGCCCAGGCACTGCAAGCCCTGGCCGACGGACACCAGCAAGCGCAAGCACACGATGCCGCCGTGGCCGCCTACGCACAAGAGCTGCTGGCAGTGGACTTTGACCAGCGCCTGCAAGCGCACATTGCCCGCATCGTGCCCGACCACCCCCACCCCGGCAAAGGCGCCTGATGCTGCTGCGCACCCGTATCACCCTCATCGTCGCCCTGGGCCTGGTGCTCACCGTGCTGGGCCTGGGCAGCGCCGGGCTGCTGCGCGAGCAGCTGCTGCAACAGCGCCTGGCCAGCACCGCCCTGGCAGCGCAAACCTCGCTGTGGGGCGAAATGCTGGCCGCCGAAGACCGCCTGCTCGACCAGGGCCTGGACCAGCTGCTGGCCGATACACGCTTTCTGCACGCCGTCCGCCTGGGCGACCTGGCTGCGCTGGAACAAGCCCTGCAAGCCCTGAACCTGCTGCCCGGCCCCACCCAGCCGCTGGCCCTGGTGGCGCTGGTCAACGCCCGGCAAGACCCCATCGCCCTGGGCCTGGCGCCGCCGCGCCCACTGCTCGACAGCGTCAGCCTCGACCGCGCGGCCACCGGCGAATCCGTGGGCGGGCTGCGCCTGGGCGCGGGCAGCGTGCCGCTGGTGTTGTCGGCGCGCGCGCTGCCCGGCCAGACCGAACCCGTGGTGCTGGTGCTGGGGCGCCATGCCCGGCACGCCCTGGAACGCTTTGCCGAACGCACCGCCACCACCGCCAGCGTGCTGGACTTGCGCGGCGCACTCAACGCCTCCACCGACGACGCCCTGTGGCGCAGCGCCCAGGTGCAAGTGTCGCCGCGCACGGCGCACCACGGTCAGCACGAGGTCGGGGCGCGCACCTACACCCTCAACAGCACACCCTTGAGCGACATTGCGGGCCGCAGCGCAGGCGTTCTGGTCACTTTGGGCGACCAGACCGAAGAGGCCGATGCCAGCGCTTTTCTGGGCCGACTGGCCCTGGGCGGCACACTGGCGCTGGTGCTGGCCGTGCTGCTGGGCCTGAACTTTTACCTGGGCCGCAGTCTGCGCCCGCTGGGCAAAGCCATTGCCGCCTTGCAGGCGCTGGCGCGCGGCGACGCCAGCGTGCGCCTGCAACACGCGGGCGACGACGAAATCGGCCGCATCGCCCAGGCCGTGGTGGCCTTCCGGCGCAACGCCCAGGAGCTGGCCGCCAGCCGCACCCTGCGCGAGCGCGTGCGCAGGCGCCAGGAGCGCCTGATCCGCCACCGGCTGCAACACCTGGCCGACGCCACCGACATGACCAGCCGCGAAGAAATGCTGCGCCTGCTGAACGCCACCGGCCCGCAGCCCACCGGCGCGCCCCACGGCGACGAAGAGCAGCTGCGCCAGCTGGCCGCCGTGATGGCCGAACTCACCGAACGCATCATCCAGCAGCACCAAAGCCTGTCGTCGATGATCGTAGAGCTGCGCGAAGCCCTGGTCACCAAAACCCGGCTGGCGGGCCTGGAGCAAGAGCTGCAAATTGCCGCCCAGGTGCAGCTGAGCATCCTGCCGCGCCAGCTGCCCGCCGACCCGCGCGTGCAGCTGCACTGCCACATCACCCCCGCGCGCGAGGTGGGCGGCGACTTCTACGACTACTTTGAAATCGACAGGGAGCACTTTGGTTTTGTCATGGCCGATGTCTCGGGCAAAGGCGTGCCAGCAGCGCTGTTCATGGCCATCACGCGCACGCTGCTCAAGGCCACGGCGCTGTTTGTGACCTCGCCCACGTCGTGCATGCGCAAGCTCAACGACCTGCTGGCCGTGGAAAACGACCAGATGATGTTCGTCACCATCTTCTACGGCGTGCTGCACCTGCCCAGCGGGCGCGTGGCGTATGTCAACGCAGGCCACAACCCGCCGTATCTGCGCCGTGCCGATGGCACCGTCGAGCCTGTGGCGCGCACCGGCGGCATGGCCGTGGCCGTGAGCGACGGCTTTGTCTACCGCGAAGGCAGCGTCCAGCTGGCCCCGGGCGACCTGCTGTTCCTGTACACCGACGGCATCACCGAAGCCTTTGACATCGACGCCCAGGAGTACGGCGACCAGCGCCTCGAAGCCGTGCTGCGTGGCCTGGACGGCCAGGGCCTGGAGCCCGCCGACGTGTGCACCGCCGTGCTGGCCGATGTGCGCCAGTTCGAGCGCGGCGCACCCCAGGCCGACGACATCACCTGCATGGCGCTGCGCTGGCAGGGCGCCTGAAACAGCGCACTACAAAAATGTGAGCTGCTCGCGCTTACTGCGCAAGCTCTGGAGGCTGTTTTGAGTATCAAAAACGGATCTCGCACGGAAGGCGGGCCGTGGCACTTTGTGGGTTGACCCGCGCAGCCCGCTGCTGCACGATGCCTGCGACCTGGCCCTGGCCAGCGCCCGCCCACCGTTCACCGTTACTCCCCCCTTCTTGCTTATGAACGCCCCTGATCTTTTCATCCACACCCGTTGGGCTGCCACCCTGGCCACCGCCTTGTTTGCACTCAGCGGCTGCGGCGGCAGCGACGGCCCTGCCCCAGACCCGCTGGCCGCCTACCGCACGCAAACCCTGGCATGGCAGGAGTGCGACACCACGGCCGTGGGCGTGGACATTTCGGGCTACATCACCGCCGCCGGGGAGCGCCTGCGCTGCGCCAGCGTGCGCGTGCCCATGGACTGGAGCGCGCCCGAACGTGGCGACCTGCAAGTGGCTGTCATGCGCCTGGCGGCTGCGCAGCCGCAGGCGCGCCAGGGTGCGCTGCTGTTCAACCCTGGCGGCCCGGGGGGCGATGGCCTGTCGTATGGGTTGGTGCTGTGGAGCGCCTTTGGCAACAGCAACCCGCAAAGCCCGCTGGGCGCGCAGCAGCTGCGCCTGCTCGATGAATTCGACATGGTTGGCTTCTCGCCGCGCGGCGTCGGCTCCAGCACCACGCTGCACTGCTCCACCAACGCGCTCCAGCGCCTCGTGGGCCGCGCCAGCGCCCAGCTCAACGCCGACAACCTGGACAACGCGGCCTACAACAGCCGCACCATGGCCCAGGCCTGCCTGAACAACCCGATCACGTCCTACATCAACACCGACGCCACAGCGCGCGACATGGATTTGGTGCGCCACCTGCTCGGTGACAGCAAGCTCAACTACGTCGGCTACTCGTACGGCACCTGGCTGGGCGCGTGGTACGCCAGCATCTTCCCCGAGCGCGTGGGGCGCATGGTGCTCGACAGCAGCGTGGACTTCACTGACAACTTCGACGCCGCCTTCATCGGCCAGGTGCAGGCCCGCCAGCGCCTGCACGACGCGGTGCTGCTGCCCTACGCCGCACGCCACCCGCAGTACTTTGGCCTGGGCAGCGATGCAGCGCAGATCGGCGCGCAGGTTCAGGCGCTGAGCCCGCAGGTGCAGGACGTGCTCTATGGCGAGCTGGAAAAGCTGTTTTCCAGCCGCAGTGCCGCCGACGACTACCTGTTCACAGTCAACGGCGCACGCGGGCTCGATGCCGTGCTGCGCCAGCAGCCCCGTCCCAGCGCCCCCGAGACCGTGCAGCAGGCGCTACAGGCTTACACCTTTGTGCCTGACCAGCCCGAACCTGACCAGGAGGCACGCGCCCAAGCCGAGGTGCTGTACAGCGCCTACCGCAAGCGCTGGGAGGACTACCTGCCCGCCAGCATTTACCTCAAACCCGAAGACGCGGTGTACCGCAGCGTGGTGTGCAACGACGTGACCGGCATCACCGACCCGCAGGCCTGGAACGCAGCCATCACTCGCACTGCCGCCCAGAGCCCGGTGGCGTTTTACGAGCTGCAAACCAACCTGTGCCCCTACTGGGGCGGCCCGCGCGTGGCGCACCCCGGCATCGCGCCACTCAAAACCATGCCGCTGCTGACCGTGCAATCGCAGTACGACGCGGCCACCATCACCGAAAACGCCGAACGCTTCTACGCCCAACTGGACGGCGCCTGGCACATTGCCGTGCCCGGCGAGTACCAGCATGGCCTGTTCCCCTACCAGGAGCCCTGCCTTGATGGCACCGTGCTGGGCTACCTGCTCGAAGGCCCGGGCAGCCTGCCCGGCCAGCGCCACCTGCGCTGCCCGGCACGCCCGCTGGCGCAAGACAAAAAAGCACTGGAGGCCGCCCCTGCGCCCCAGCGCGCGGCCTTGGCCACCGTGCCCACCTACCGCGATCCGGCCTGGGCACAAGCGCGCATCGACTATTTCAAGCAGGGCGTGGGCCGTCTGGCGCGCCCCCTGCCTTGAGAAAGGTATGTTTTTGATAGCTGCTTGCGCGCATTAGGCAAGGGCTGGAGGCTTTTTTGACCATCAAAATCACCCCCTGCCAATGCCCCTGCTGCACGCGACACCGGGCGACCCCGGCACAGCCGCACGGGCTGCGCCGGGGCGCTGGCGGGGTCAGTTCTCGAACGTCAGGCGCAGCACGCACAGGCCTGCGCTGCTGCTGGCGCGGGCATGGCGGGCCGATCGCCCCACCAGATAGCCCGCCATTTGCAACTCGGCCTGGGCACTGGCCATCAGCTCATCGGCGCTGGGCGGCGTGGCAGCCAAGGGCAGCAAGGTGCCCCGGTAGCGCAGCACCAGGGTGAACACGTAGTCATCGAAGCCGGTTTCAATCTCGATCTCGGGGAAGGCGGTATCGACCAGGTGGTGCGCCGTCAGCGCCTCCACCACCTGCCAGCCCGCCATCTCGGCGCGGCGCACGGGCTCGTGGCGCGCGCCCCAGCGCTTGCCTTGCTGCTCCAGAAAATCGGTCACATCCTGCAAGGTGGTGTGCGCCAGGGCAAAGCGCTGGCGCGTGCCCTGGCGGATGCCCAGGCGAAACAGCGTGGCCAACAGCACCGAGGTACACACCCCGGCGGCCAGCCCTGAGAGCCACCCCTTTCAAGGTGTTGCCCGCCCAGCCTTGATAACCCGAGCGGTTGCTACATGCGAGCGAGCGAGGCTGCCGTCCACGAACCCTTTGGGAGCCTTGGGTTTGGGCGCACGCTTGCTGGTTGC
>NZ_JAQUAL010000046.1:0-21075 GCF_028687295.1 Simplicispira sp. | reverse complement strand
GAACACGAACACCAGGCGGCCGTTGATCATGCCGTAGCCCGTGACCACGCCGTCGCCCGGAATCTTGTTGTCTTGCATGCCGAAGTCGGCGCAGCGGTGCTCGACGAACATGTCCCATTCTTCAAAGGTGCCGTCGTCCAGCAACAGCTCGATGCGCTCGCGCGCGGTGAGCTTGCCTTTGCTGTGCTGCGCGTCGATGCGCTTTTGCCCACCGCCCAACCGGGCCTGCGCGCGCTTTTTCTCCAGTTGCTCCAGGATGCTTTGCATGGTTCGTCCTTGTTGAATGTGCTATGTGTTTGCTATGGATTGTGTAGCTGTAAGCGCTTGCCCCGCATGGGCTGAGAGCAGATTTCGTGCTGCGGTAGAGGCCGCAATGCGCCCCGCCGACACATCGGCCAGCAAGGCAGGCAGGCGCGCTTGCACCAGCGCGTTCTGGTGGAAAGCGTGTTTCAGACCGGCTTCGATGCGTTGCCACATCCAGGCCAGGTTTTGCTGCTGGCGCCGGGCAGCGCGGCGGCCATTGGCTGTTTGCAGGGTATTGAACTCGGTCACGGCGGCCCAGAACTCCGCCACGCCCGTGCCCGCCAGGGCACTGATCTGCAACACCTTGGGTTGCCAGAAGCTGGCGTCGTGGCGCTCGTGGCCAGCGCTGCCGTGCAGGCCCAGCAGGCGCAGGCTGGAGGTGATTTGTGCCTGTGCGCGCGTGGCGGCATTTGGGTCGATGTCGGCCTTGTTGATGACCACCAGGTCGGCAATCTCCATCACGCCCTTTTTGATGGCTTGCAGCTCATCGCCTGCATTGGGCAACTGCAAGAGCACGAACATGTCGGTCATGCCCCACACGGTGGTCTCACTCTGGCCCACGCCCACGGTTTCGACGATGACCACGTCGTAGCCAGCGGCCTCACAGACCAGCATGGCCTCGCGGGTTTTTTCGGCCACGCCGCCCAGGGTGCCGCTGCTGGGGCTGGGGCGGATGTAGGCCTCCTCGCGCACCGACAGATGCTCCATGCGTGTCTTGTCGCCCAGGATGGAGCCGCCCGAGACGCTGCTGGAGGGGTCAATGGCCAGCACCGCCACGCGCAGGCCCTGGCCAATCAGGTACAGCCCCAGCGTTTCGATGAAGGTGGATTTGCCCACGCCCGGCACACCGCTGATGCCCAGCCGCAGTGCTTTGCCAGTGTGCGGCAACAGCTGCGTGAGCAGCTCATCACCCTGCGCGCGGTGGTCGGCGCGGGTCGATTCGAGCAGCGTGATGGCCTTGGCCATGGCGCGGCGCTGCTGCACCGGATTGCCATGCAGCAGCGCCTGTTGCAGCGCTGTCACCGCAGGGGTCGGCACCGCCGCGCTCACGCCGCCAGTGCCTTGCGGATTTGTTCCAGCACATCCTTGGCGCTGGCCGGAATCGGCGTGCCGGGGCCGTAGATGCCCTTGACGCCCGCTTCGTACAGGTGCTCATAGTCTTGCGCCGGGATCACGCCACCGACAAACACGATGATGTCGTCCGCGCCCTGGTCTTTGAGCGACTGGATGATGGCGGGCACCAGCGTTTTGTGGCCAGCAGCCAGCGTGCTCACACCCACGGCATGCACGTCGTTTTCGATGGCCTGGCGGGCGCATTCTTCGGGGGTCTGGAACAGCGGGCCCATGTCCACGTCAAAGCCCAAATCGGCAAAGGCTGTGGCCACCACTTTGGCGCCGCGGTCGTGGCCGTCCTGGCCCAGTTTGGCGATCATCACGCGCGGGCGGCGGCCTTCTTGCTCGGCAAAGGCGTTGATCTCTTCTTTCAGCTTGTCCCAGCCTTCGGCGGAGTCGTAGGCGGCTGCGTACACACCGGTCACCTTTTGCGTGTCGGCGCGGTGGCGCCCGTAGATTTTTTCGAGCGCATCCGACACCTCGCCCACCGTGGCGCGCAGGCGAATGGCGTTGATGGCCAGCTCCAGCAGGTTGCCCTGGCCGCTTTCTGCTGCAGAAGTGAGAGCATCCAGCGCTTGGCTAACACGGGCTGCATCGCGTTTGGCCTTGATATTTTTCAGGCGCTCGATCTGGCCGTCGCGCACCTTGACGTTGTCAATTTGCAGAATATCGACCGGGTCTTCCTTGGCCAGCTTGTACTTGTTCACGCCGACGATGACTTCCTTGCCCGAGTCGATGCGCGCTTGCTTCTCGGCAGCGGCCGCTTCAATCTTCAGCTTGGCCCAGCCGCTGTCCACGGCAGCGGTCATGCCACCCATGGCCTCGACTTCTTCGATGATCTTCCAGGCGGCGTCCATCATGTCCTGGGTCAGCTTTTCCATCATGTAGCTGCCGGCCCAGGGATCCACCACGTTGGTGATGTGCGTCTCTTCCTGGATGATGAGCTGCGTGTTGCGGGCAATGCGCGAGCTGAACTCGGTGGGCAGCGCAATGGCTTCATCCAGCGCGTTGGTGTGCAGGCTTTGCGTGCCGCCAAACACCGCTGCCATGGCCTCGATGGTGGTGCGCACGATGTTGTTGTAGGGGTCTTGCTCGGTCAGGCTCCAGCCGCTGGTCTGGCAGTGCGTGCGCAGCATCAGGCTCTTGGGGCTCTTGGCGTCAAAGCCCTTCATGATGCGGCACCACAGCAGGCGTGCGGCGCGCATTTTGGCCACTTCCAGGTAGAAGTTCATGCCAATGGCCCAGAAGAACGACAGGCGCCCGGCAAAGGCGTCCACGTCCATGCCCTTGTCGATGGCGGTCTTGACGTATTCCTTGCCGTCGGCCAGCGTGAAGGCCAGCTCCAGCGCCTGATTGGCACCGGCTTCCTGCATGTGGTAGCCCGAAATCGAGATCGAGTTGAACTTCGGCATGTTTTGGGCCGTGTACTCGATGATGTCGCCGATGATTTTCATCGACGGCTTGGGCGGATAGATGTAGGTGTTGCGCACCATGAACTCTTTCAGAATGTCGTTCTGAATGGTTCCGGAGAGCTTGTCCTGGCTCACGCCCTGCTCTTCTGCTGCCACCACGTAACCGGCCAGCACGGGCAGCACGGCGCCGTTCATGGTCATGGAGACGCTGACCTTGTCCAGCGGAATCTGGTCGAACAGGATTTTCATGTCCTCGACCGAGTCAATGGCCACGCCGGCCTTGCCCACGTCGCCGGTGACGCGCGGGTGGTCGCTGTCGTAGCCCCGGTGCGTGGCCAGGTCAAACGCCACCGACACGCCCTGCCCGCCTGCGGCCAGGGCCTTGCGGTAAAACGCGTTGGATTCTTCAGCGGTGGAAAAACCAGCGTACTGGCGAATCGTCCAGGGGCGCACCGCGTACATGGTAGCCTGGGGGCCGCGCAGGTAGGGCTCAAAACCGGGCAGCGTGTTGGTATGGCGCAGATCGGCGGTGTCTTCTGCCGTGTACAGCGGCTTGACCACGATGCCATCGGGCGTCGTCCAGTTCAGGGCATCGACATTGCCGCCGGGGGCGGATTTGGCGGCGGCGCGTTGCCAGTCTTCGAGGGAGGCGGACTTGAATTGGGGTTCGTCAGGGCTGCTCATGGGCATGTTCTCCGGTCGCTAAGAGAGTTGCTGG
Source organism: Simplicispira sp. (assembly GCF_028687295.1). NCBI lineage: Bacteria > Pseudomonadati > Pseudomonadota > Betaproteobacteria > Burkholderiales > Comamonadaceae > Simplicispira > Simplicispira sp. Next base: position 17,529 of record NZ_JAQUAL010000046.1, on the reverse strand, counting down.
CTCGCTCGCAATGCTTCGCAGGCCCGCACGATTGGCGGCGAGTGTAACGCATCCATAATTATTAATTTATAGTTTTCTTCGGTATATTGCGCGCCTATGTCTGCTGTCATCCTGACCCCCCGAGCGCTCTATGAACAAGTGGCTGAGCAGTTGCGCCAGCGTATTTTCCAACGCGAGCTGGAGCCCGGCAGCTGGATTGACGAACTGAAGATTGCCGAAGAGTTCGGCATCAGCCGCACGCCGCTGCGCGAGGCGCTCAAAGTGCTGGCTGCCGAAGGTCTGGTCACGATGAAGGTGCGCCGTGGCGCCTATGTGACAGAAATGAGCGAAAAAGACCTGCGTGACGTGTACCACCTGCTCAGTTTGCTGGAAAGCGACGCTGCTGGCGTGCTGGCCACCACGGCCACTCCGGCCCAATTGCAGACGCTGCAAGCACTGCATACCGAGCTGGAAGCGGCGGCCCCCGAGCGAGAGCGTTTTTTTGCCGTCAATGAGCGCTTTCACATGCAGGTACTGGAGATGGCAGACAACCGCTGGCGCAGCCAGATGGTGGCCGATTTGCGCAAGGTGATGAAGCTCAACCGCCACAACTCGCTGCTCAAGCAGGGGCGCATTGAGGACTCTCTGCAAGAGCACCGTACCATTCTGGATGCCCTGCTGGCGCGCGATGCCACCGCCACGGTGGCCGCCATGCAGGCGCACTTTGCGCAGGGGCTGGAAGCCGCAACCTGATGGCATGGGTTGTTGACCGGGTGCGTTTCCGCTGCGCTGGTCAGCGCATCTGGAACAGCTCCTGGTGAAAGCGCTCGGGCGGCAGTCCCATGGCCACCAGGTCTTTTCGCAAAGACTGGCCAAACGGTGCAGGGCCGCAAAACCAGATATCGGCCTCGCGCCACGCGCTCACCTGCTCGGTCAGGCGCTCGGCAGTGAGCAGGCCGTCGCGCTGGCTCCAGAACACATGCAATTGCACTTGGGCGGCATCGGCGTCGCGCTGCACCAGGGAGATGGCGTGCTCGTCATAGACCGCAGTGGGGTGAAACAGGTCAATGGCCCTGCCATCGGGCGCTGCTGCCAGCGCCTTCATGCGCGCAATGAACGGCGTGATGCCAATGCCCGCGCCCACCCAAATCTGCCGTTGCGCCGTGCCCTGAAAGTTGAAGCGCCCGTAAGGCCCTTCCATCTTGACCACATCGCCCACGCGCAGGCGCTTGCTCAGGGTGCGGGTGTAGTCGCCCAGCGCCTTGATGATGAAGGTGATGTGCCCGTCGCCCGTCCAGGCCGATGAGATGGTGTAGGGGTGCGGCCCCTCGTCCTCGTGCAGGGTGACAAAGGCGAACTGGCCCGGGTCATGCCCGGCCCAGCGGCCTTTGCACTGGATTTCTACTTCGACCACGTCCAAGGCAGCATGGTGCCGGATACGGGCCACCTCGCCCACCACCTGGCGCCCTACCGCCACGCGCCGAAACAGCACCATCAGCGCAGACACCGTACCCGCAGCCATCCACAGCGCCATCACCGGGCCGAGCAGACCGCTCCAGTAATCAAACTTGAGCAGCACCACCGAATGCCACACCAGCGCCAGATAGGCCACGGCCAGCAGGTGGTGTGTTTTGAAAAAATGCCGGTACGGAAAGCGCTTGACCAGTGCCAGCACCATCAGCAGCGCAGCGGCGTAAAAGGCCCACTCGCCAATGCCCTCGGCCAGGCCGCGCTGGCCCATGAAGAACTGCTGCACGGGTGCATCCAGCAACACGGCCCGGGGGCCGCGTGCAGGCCGCTGCAACCAGCCCCAGCCCACCATCCACTTGGGCGCCACGGCCAGCAGCCAATGTGCCACTGACACCACCAGTGCCGTGATGCCCAGCCATTTGTGCAGGCGGTACATCTTGTCCAGGCCGCCCAGATACGGCTCAAATACCACCGGGCGCACGGCCAGCACCATGGCCACGCTCATCACGCCCATGGCCAGCACGCCGCTGTATTGCATCAGCAGCGTGCGCCAGGCAAAAAAGTGCGGGGGTGGCGTCCAGGCGGGCAGTTCTGCCAGCAGCCACAGCACCGTCAGAACGGCCAGAAAGCCGACAAAAAATCGTTGAATGTTGCGCATCAGGCACCTCTGGCAATGAATTTTTGCACTATAGGCAGGCCGTGTAACAGCGAACGGCGTTGCCTGGTATCTGCCTGGTAAAGGGCTGGTACGAGGTGGCCCGTGCGCGCGGTGGGGCCGTGTTCAGGGCATGGCGGCGACAAAGGCCACCACAGCCTGTATGTCGGCGGGCGTCATCTGCCGCGTGCTGGGCGTCATCACCGAGTTGGCGCGCACGCTGGAGCCATCGCGGTAGCGCTGTAAGGTCAGGTTCAGGTAGCCCGGCTGTTGTCCGGCAATGCGCGCAATCTGGGCATTGCCCTGGCCATCGGTGCCGTGGCACTGTTGGCAGGATTTGGCATACACCGCCTGCCCTTTGGCTGCCAGCGCAACCGCCGTGGCCGGGCGGTGCACCACCGACTGGCCCGCGTAAAACAGCACCATGCCCACTTTTTCATCGCTGTCCATGGCCTTGATCATCCCTTCCATGAACTCATTGCGCCGCCGCCCCTCGGCAAACTGGCGTAACTGCTCCAGCAAATAGGCTGGGTTTTGCCCGGCCAGGTTGGGAATGTCGGTTTTGACGCTGTTGCCGCCTTCGCCATGGCAATGCGCGCACACGGCTGCCACCTTGCGCCCCGTGGCAAGCAACGTTTGCGCCAACTGGGGGTCGGCCTGGGCCTGCTGCAACCGCGCATTCAGGTCTACAGAGGCGGTGGCACGGGCCTTGGCCGGTTGGGCCGCCACCGGCTGCCACCAGAGCACGGTCAACAATGCAGTGGCCAAGACCACCGGAAAGCGCTTTGCCATGGGAAACCCCTTTTTGTGAAAAGGTCATTCTAGACAGGTCTTGCGGCTGGCTTGGGTGGCTAGCGCAGTCTGTGCGCCCTACCTGCCTGCAAGGCGGTGTGTGGCGCTGAAAAAAGATTCATTTTTGATAGCTGCTAGCGCCCGTCACGTAAGGGATTGAAGCCAATTTTGTCTTTAAAACAAGCCCCCCAGGCACGGACGAGCAGTGGGATAATGCCACCCATGTCTGATGCCCCCGAAGCCGTTTTTACCCCCCTTTCCGACAGCCACAACCCCTGGCGCATGAGCGTGGCGCCCATGCTGGACTGGACAGATCGGCACTGCCGGTTTTTTCATCGCCTGCTCTCGCGCCACGTGCTGCTGTACACCGAAATGGTCAATGCGGGCGCCATCGTCCACGGCGGCACCGAGCGCCATTTGCGCTTCAACGCCGAAGAGCACCCCGTGGCGCTGCAACTGGGCGGCAGTGACCGCGACCTGCTGACCCAAGCCGCCCGCCTGGGCGCGCAGTGGGGCTACAACGAGATCAACCTCAACTGCGGCTGCCCCAGCGAGCGTGTGCAGCGCGGCGCCTTTGGCGCCTGCCTGATGCAAGAGCCCGCGCTGGTGGCCGATTGCGTCAAGGCCATGGTCGATGTGGTCAGCGTGCCGGTCACGGTCAAGCACCGCATCGGCATTGACAAGGACGAGAGCTACAGCTTTGTGCGCGACTTCATCGGCACCGTGGCCGAGGCGGGCTGCAACGTGTTCATCGTGCACGCACGCAACGCCTGGCTCAAGGGCCTGTCGCCCAAAGAAAACCGCGATATTCCGCCGCTGCGCTACGGCGTGGTGGCGCAGCTCAAGCAAGATTTTCCGCAGCTCACCATTGCCATCAACGGCGGCTTGAACACCGATGAGGCGGTGCAGGCGCAGCTGGCGCTGGTCGATGGCGTGATGGTCGGGCGCGAGGCCTACCACAACCCCTGGTGGCTCACCCGCTGGGATGCGCTGTACTACGGCGCGCCGCAAAACACCCTCACCCGCGAGGCCATCGAAGCCACCATGGTGGACTACATGGCGCGCGAAGCCGCGCAGTACGGCACCCCCTGGCCGCACATTGCCCGCCACATGCTGGGCCTGCGCCACGGCCTGCGCGGCGCGCGGCTGTGGCGCCAGGTCTGGAGCGACCACCGCCTCAAAGACCTGCCCGCGCACCAGGTGCTGGCGCTGGCCACGCAGACTTACGCAGACTAAAGGTTGCAGCCCTTTTGCCCCTTACCGCTATGCCCTCTTTGGACTTTGACCTGGAAGAATCCGTCTTCCACGCCTTCTACGGCCAGCACCGGCAACTGCTGGAGGCCGCCCTGGCCGACTACGTAGCGCAACTGACCAGCGCCCTGGAACGTGCAGGCGGCATCGAGGTGTCCAAAATCGAAGGCCGCGTCAAAGACAAAACCGAGTGCGTGCGCAAGTTTTCGCGCAAATACCGCACGGCGCTGGAAGAGAGCAACACCGCCTACACCATCGCCCCTTACATCACCGACCTGATCGGCGTGCGCGTGGTGTGCCTGTACGAGGACGAACTCGACAAAGTGGCGCAGGCGGTGCGCGCGCAGTTTGACGTGATGGAAGTGACCGACAAGGCCGCAGCGGTCGAGAGCACCGAGGCCTCGTTTGGCTACAAGGGCCTGCACCTGGACTTGCGCCCCCGGCTGCTGCCCGGCGCACCGCCAGCGCCCCCCGGCGCGCAGCGCTACCCGTTTGAATTGCAGGTGCGCACCATCGTGCAAGACGCCTGGGCCGTGCTGGACCACAAGATCAAATACAAAAAAGCCATTCCGGGCCCGCTCAAGCGGCGCATCAACGTGCTGGCCGCCTTGTTTGAACTGGCTGACCGGGAGTTTCGCCAAATCCGCGACGCCACCGAGGCCGAACTGCTGCAAGCGCCCGACGAAACCGCCACCGCCCCGTCTGGCGAACCCGAGCAGCCCCCCGAGAGCACGCCCGCGCCGGGCAGCCGCCTCAATGCGTTCACCTTTTTGAAAATTGCCACGCATTTTTTCAAGGACTACACCTTCGAACCCCACCATGTGGACAGTTTTGTTGATGACGTGCACCACTGGTCGCCTGACATCACGCGCGCGGGCTTCAACACCTTGGTGCGCGAGAACATTGGCACCGTCAAGCGCTACAAGCAGTACCTGGAAGAGCAAAAAAATGGCCGCAAGCTCAACCCCTATACCGTGATGCGTCACAGTTTGTATCTTGGCAACAACAGCGTATTCAGCGCGGCACTGGGCAAAGGCGCACGTGAATCGTTTGAAACCTGGTTGAGCGACAACCCGACGTAACCTGCAAGCCTGCCAGCGCGGATCAGCGACCCTTTCTATTTTTTGATCAAAAATGCCTGAAAGGCGCATGCAGAAAGCGCATGCATCTATCATTTTTGATAAATTGAAAAAATCCTTATGCCGAGTGTGGTTGACACCAAACTGACGGATAGATGCAGGTGCAGAAGCGCAAAATTTCCCCGTGCCACGTAACAGAGTGCTGTTATATTGCACTGCAACATAACGGATATCCCTATGCTTTATCAGCTCTATGAAACCCAACGCTCCCTGATGGAGCCCTTTTCGGACTTTGCCCAAGCCTCCGCAAAGCTCTTCAGCAATTCAGCCTCGCCCTTGGGCCAAGCGCCGATGGCGCAGCGCATTTCAGCGGCTTACGACCTGTTTTACCGCCTGGGTAAAGACTACGAAAAGCCAACGTTTGATATCAAGACCGTCAACGTGGACGGCGTGGAAGTCGCTATCCACGAGCGCATCTACCTGGACAAGCCGTTTTGCGAGCTGCGCCGCTTCAAGCGCTTCTCCGATGACCCGGCCACCCTGACCAAACTCAAGAACCAGCCCGTGGTGCTGATCGTGGCCCCCCTGTCGGGCCACTACGCCACGCTGCTGCGCGATACGGTGCGCACCATGCTGCAAGACCACAAGGTCTATATCACCGACTGGAAAAACGCCCGTCTGGTGCCCCTGTCCCAAGGCGAGTTCCACCTCGACGACTACGTGAACTACGTGCAGGAGTTCATCCGCAACCTGCAAGCCCAGTATGGCAACTGCCATGTGGTGAGCGTGTGCCAGCCTACGGTGCCGGTGCTGGCAGCCGTGTCGCTCATGGCCAGCCGGGGCGAGAAGACACCCCTGTCCATGACCATGATGGGCGGCCCGATTGACGCGCGCAGCTCCCCCACGGCGGTGAACGACCTGGCCGCCAAGCGCAGCTACGAGTGGTTCGAGAACAACGTCATTTACCCGGTGCCCAACAGCTTCCCCGGCGCAGGTCGCCGTGTGTACCCCGGCTTCTTGCAGTACACCGGCTTTGTCGCCATGAACCCTGACCGCCACATGGTCAGCCATTACGACTACTTCAAGAACCTGATCAAGGGCGACGACGCCAGCACGGAAGCGCACCGCAAGTTCTATGACGAGTACAACGCCGTCCTGGACATGGACGCGCACTACTATCTGGAAACCATCCGTACCGTGTTCCAGGAATATTGCCTGGTCAACGGCACCTGGGATGTGCGCTCCACCGAAGGCAATCTGGAGCGTGTGCGCCCGCAAGACATCAAGAACACCGCGCTGTTCACAGTCGAAGGCGAACTGGACGATATCTCCGGCGCAGGCCAAACCCAGGCAGCGCACGGGCTGTGCAGCGCCATTGCCGAGAGCGATAAGCTTCACCTGGAAGCCAAGGGCGCAGGCCATTACGGTATTTTCAGCGGTCGGCGCTGGCGCGATGTGGTGTACCCGGCAGTGCACTCCTTCATCCTGCGCAGCCAGAAAACCATGTCCGCACAGGCTGCTCCGCAGGCGATCATTGCTGCCGCCGTGGCTGTTGCGCCTACTGAGGTGCCAGTCGGTGTGCCAGAGGCCGTACCAGACAACGCACCTGCCGCTGAAGCGACCCGCAGTGCCACGGGCGCGGCCGCTTCGATGCAACACAGCGATGCGGAACACGCCACCACCACCGTGACTGCAGCGCCCAAAGCATCGCCAACAACATCCAGGCGATCGTCGCGCAAGGGTTGAGCACCGTGTCCGGCGCCACACACCAGCGCTCTGGCTGGCAGGCGCTGGCCGTGCGCATTGATGCGGCCTTGCCGCAAACGCAGTGCACACGCTGCGGCTACCCTGATTGCAGGCGCTACGCCGAGGCCATTGCCCAGGGCGAGGCTGCGATCAACCAGTGCCCTCCCGGTGGCGCCGCTGGGGTGGCCCGCCTGGCGGCCCTGACCGGTCAGGCATTGACCCCGCTCAATCCAGAACACGGTGCCGAAGGTTCTCGCGCCGTGGCACTGGTGGATGAAAACTGGTGCATTGGCTGCACCTTGTGCATCAAGGCCTGTCCAACAGACGCCATCGTGGGCGCCAATAAATACATGCACACCGTGGTGTCAGCGCACTGCACGGGTTGCGAGTTGTGTATTCCGGTGTGTCCTGTTGATTGCATCGCGCTGGTCAATGCCAGCGGCGCGGCCACTGGCTGGTCTGCCTGGTCGGCAGCGCAAGCCCAGCACGCCCGGGAGCGCTATGGGCAGCGTCAACAGCGGCTGGCGTTGGATTCCGATGGCTCAAACGCCGACGGCAGTGCTGTCTCGGCGAGCCAAGCGAGCACTCCCCCCACGGCACTACCAGACCGGAAAGCCACGATCGCCGCTGCCCTGGAAAAAGCCCGCGCCCAGCGCATGCGCTGATATATCAGCCGCGCTGCACCAGGGTTTTGTACACCCCACAGCCCAGGTAGGCGTCGTCCACACGCTGCACAAAAGACATTTTGGTTTGCACCGCCCCTGTCACCGGGTTGGTGAAGTCGTACTCTACCCAGCCGGGGCCACGCTGGGCCTGCGCCATGATGTCGTGTACCAACTGGTCGCCCGCAATACCCGGCACATCCTGCACCCGCGTTCCCACCCGCGCGGGATTGCCGGCAAAGGCCCGGTAAGCGCCCGTGCTGTCGAGCACAAATACATACATATCGCGGTCATGAAAAGGCTGGGCCGGGTCTGTCAGGGTGCGCAGGTATTGATCGCGAGGACAGCGAGCGCGCAGGGCCGCTGCCCGTTCAACCAGTGCCACCGCCTCCTCGGCGGTGCCTTGTTGTAGGCGAAACGTAGCCACCGCGCGCGACAGCGTGCTGGCACGCCCCTCCAGCGCCAAAGCCTGCTGCACTGCGTGCCCCACCATCTGGGCGTTGTCCTGGGTGATCTGGTCAAGTTGGCGCACGGCGGTGGTAATTTCTTGCAGACCGTTGCTTTGCTCCATGCCCGAGGCCGCAATGCCCGACATGCTGGCAGCCACGCCCCGAATGCCCCCAGCCATCTCGGCAATGCCTGCGCCCACGCTGCGGATGATGGCGGCACTGGCCTCCACTTGCTGCACCGAGGTGTTGATGAGTTTGCGAATCTCGCGCGCCGCTTCGCCAGAGCGCCCCGCCAGCATGCGCACTTCAGACGCCACCACGGCAAAGCCACGTCCTTGTTCACCGGCACGCGCAGCTTCCACCGCTGCGTTGAGCGCCAAAATATTGGTCTGAAAAGCGATGCCATCGATCACGCCAATGATTTCATTCATGCGCCGCGCACCTTGCTGGATGGCTTCCACCGATTGCACTGCCCGCGCCATCTCCTGGGTACCTTGGTCTGCCGTCTGGCTCACTTGGCTGGCACGCTGGTCAGTGGCACTGGCGACCTGGGCATTGCTTTGCACGGTGGCAAAAATCTGCTCCACGCTGGCGGCGGTTTCTTCCAGGTTGGCTGCCTGCTGCTCTGTGCGCTCGGACAGGGCGCGGTTATCGGCGGCCAGGCTTTGGCCCGCGTGCGACACCAACGCCGCGTTGCTGCGGATGTCCGCCACCATGGCCGAGAGCGTGAGCACCATGCGGTCCAAGAGCCGCGCCAAATCCGACAGTTCATCGCGCCCTTGGGTGGGCAGGTGTGTACACAAATCGCCCCGGGTGGTTTGCTCCATGGCATGGGCCAGCGCCTGAAGGTCTGCTGACCAGCTGGCATATAGCGCGGCCATCAAATACAGCACCAGTGCCACGGATGTTGACACCCCACCCCACCCCACACCCGCCGACATGCCCCAAGCCGTGGAGGCACTCACCGCCAACAGCGTGGCCAAAAACACCAGGCCCAGCAGCAGCAATTTGCCCGACAGGCGCAAACGGCGCATCAACCACAGACCGGGGCGCAGGGGATGGAATCCAGACATAAGCAGCAAGTCTCCAGGGCATTTTTTATAAGGCAATTCGCTGTGCTGTCATCCTGGCCCCGCAGATGCAGCACTTGCAGCGTGCATGCCAAGTGCTGCTAACGCGCCTTGGCAAAGGCGCATAGTGGTAAAAATTACTTGCTCCTTACTGACAATTTGTTGTAAATCAAGGTTTACCCCCATGGTTGAAGGGCGGCTTCCCGTGCCGCGCAACGCAGCAGCCATCACGGATAATGGCGCCCCATGAATCCCCTGCTCTCGCGCCTACAGCCCTATCCTTTTGAGCGTCTGCGGCAACTTTTTGCCTCCGTGACCCCGCCCGCACACCTCTCGCCCATCAGCCTGGGCATGGGTGAGCCGCGCCACGCCACGCCTGCCTTCATCAAAGACGCTCTGGTGGCCGGTCTGGGCGGGTTGGCCAGCTACCCCGCCACGGCGGGCGAACCCCGCCTGCGCGAAGCCTTCACCGGCTGGATAGCGCGCCGCTACGGTCTGGCGCTCGACCCGGCCACGCAGGTGTTGCCCGTCAATGGCTCGCGCGAGGCGCTGTTTGCCTTTGCGCAAACCACCATCGACCCGACCCGTGAAGGCGCCGTGGTGGTTTGCCCCAACCCGTTCTACCAAATCTACGAAGGCGCCGCCCTGCTCTCAGGGGCCACGCCCTACTACGCCCCCAGCGACCCGGCGCGCAACTTTGCCGTCGATTGGGACAGCGTGCCAGAGGCCGTCTGGCAGCGTACCCAGTTGCTGTTTGTTTGCTCGCCAGGCAACCCCACGGGCGCAGTGATGCCGCTGCCCGAGTGGGAAAAACTGTTCGCCTTGTCAGACCGCCACGGCTTTGTCATTGCCTCGGACGAGTGCTACAGCGAGATCTACTTCCGCGACGAGCCGCCGCTGGGTGGCTTGGAAGCTGCTGCTCGCTTGGGCCGCAGCGACTTCAAAAACCTGGTGTCGTTTACCAGCCTGTCAAAGCGCAGCAATGTGCCCGGCCTGCGCAGCGGTTTTGTCGCCGGTGATGCGGCGCTGCTCAAAGCCTATTTGCTCTACCGCACCTACCACGGCAGTGCCATGGGCCCGGCGGTGCAAGCCGCCAGCATTGCTGCCTGGAACGACGAGCAGCACGTCATCGACAACCGTGCCCAATACCGCCAAAAATTTGCCCAGGTCACGCCGTTGTTGGAGCGCGTGATGCCCGTGTCCTTGCCTGACGCGGGTTTTTACCTCTGGGCCCAAGTGCCCGAGCACCTGGGCATGAGCGATACCGACTTCGCCCGCCAACTGCTGGCTCAATACAATGTGACCGTGCTGCCCGGCAGTTACCTGGCCCGCGAAGCCCACGGCGCCAACCCCGGCGCCCAGCGCGTGCGCATGGCCTTGGTGGCCGAAACCGCTGAGTGCCTGGAAGCGGCCCAGCGCATCGTGCAATTCATCCAGTCTCCCTCCCCCTGAAGCCTCCCATGACCCAACAACTGCAAAGCACCATCGAATCCGCGTGGGACAACCGCGCCAGCCTCTCCCCCGCCTCGGCCCCTGCCGAAGTGCGTGAAGCTGTCGATTACGTCATCTCCCAGCTCAACAACGGCAGCCTGCGTGTGGCCACCCGCGAAGGCGTGGGCCAGTGGACGGTTCACCAGTGGATCAAAAAAGCCGTGCTGCTGTCTTTCCGCCTGAAAGACAACGAACTCATCCGCTCGGGCGATCTGGGCTTTTACGACAAGGTGCCAACCAAGTTTGCCCACCTCTCGGCAGAAGAAATGGCCGCCACCGGCGTGCGCGTGGTGCCGCCCGCTGTGGCCCGCCGTGGCAGCTTCATCGCCAAGGGCGCCATCCTGATGCCCTCTTACGTCAACATTGGCGCCTATGTCGATGAGGGCACCATGGTTGATACCTGGGCCACCGTGGGTTCGTGCGCGCAAGTGGGCAAGAACGTGCATTTGTCCGGCGGCGTTGGCCTGGGCGGTGTGCTCGAACCCCTGCAAGCAGGCCCCACCATCATTGAAGACAACTGCTTCATCGGTGCGCGCTCGGAAATCGTCGAAGGCGTGATCGTCGAAGAAAACTCGGTCATCAGCATGGGCGTGTACATCGGCCAGAGCACCCCCATTTACGACCGCGCCACCGGCGAGATCAGCTATGGCCGCGTGCCCTCGGGTTCGGTGGTGATTTCTGGCAGCCTGCCCAAAGACAATGGCCGCTACAGCCTGTACGCCGCCATCATCGTCAAGCGCGTCGATGCCCAGACCCGCGCCAAAACCAGCCTGAACGACCTGCTGCGCGACTAAAAACGCCAGGCCACTGCCCGCAGCGCCCTTGCGGGCGCAGGTTCGCCGCCCACCCGCTACACCACGATAGGGACTACATCCAATGAGCACGATGGAGCGCATCCTGCGCCTGATGGCCGAAAAAAGGGCCTCGGACGTTTACCTCTCGGCCAACGCACCGGCGCTGATCAAGATCAATGGCGAATGCCTGCCGATCAACAACCAGATCCTGCCGCCGGATGCGCCGCGCAATCTGCTCTCGGAGATCGTGGCCCCCAATCGCATCGAGGAGCTGGAAGAAACCGGTGAGCTGAACATGGGCGTGCCACTGACGGGTGTGGGGCGTTTTCGGGTCAGTGCCATGCGCCAGCGCGGCAGCTACGCCGTGGTGATCCGCTTCATCGCTCAGGAAGTGCCCAACCTGCAAGACCTGAACCTGCCGCCTGCGCTGGGCGACCTGATCATGGAAAAGCGTGGCCTGGTGCTGGTGGTGGGTGCCACCGGCTCGGGCAAAAGCACCACGCTGGCGGCCATGATCGACAAGCGCAACACCCTGCAAACCGGCCACATCCTGACGATTGAAGACCCGGTCGAATTCCAGTTTCGCAACAAAAAATCCATCGTCAACCAGCGCGAGGTGGGCAGCGACACGCAATCGATGCAAATCGCCCTGAAAAACGCCCTGCGCCAGGCGCCAGACGTGATTCTGATTGGCGAAATCCGCGACCGCGAATCCATGTCGGCGGCCATTGCCTACGCCCAGTCGGGCCACTTGTGTCTGGCTACGCTGCACGGCAACAACAGCTACCACGCACTGAACCGGATTTTGAGTTTCTACCCCGTCGAGGTGCGCGCCACCATGCTGAGCGATTTGTCTTCGGCCCTCAAGGCCGTGGTCACGCAGCGCCTGGTACGCACTGCCGCCGGGGCCCGCGTGCCCGCCGTCGAGGTCATGCTCAACACCAAACTGGTGTCTGAGCTGATTGAAAAAGCCGATTTTTCGGGCGTCAAAGAGGCCATGGAAAAATCCATGGCCGAAGGCTCGCAAACCTTTGAAGAGGATTTGGCCCGCCTCATCCTCGAAGGCCGCATCGACCGCAAAGAGGGCCTGGCCTACGCCGACTCGCCCACCAACCTCATGTGGCGCCTGCAAAACGACTTCTCCCTGGCAGCCAAGGCCGCGCAGGTGAACAAGGCCGCGCAGGATGCCAAGCTCGAAGACGACGTGCCCTCTTTCACTGAAATCATTTTGGACGTCAAGCCTGGCGCCTGACCTTTCCCCTCTTTTATCCATGTCCCTGACCCTGAACCTGGCCGAGCAGCTCATCTCGCGCCCCTCTGTCACGCCCGAGGATGCCGGCTGCCTGCAACTGCTCACCGAACGCCTGCAACCCCTGGGCTTTGTTTGCGAACCCATGGACAGCGGCCCTGCCGAGTTCCGTGTGCAAAATTTGTGGTCAAAACGGCCTGTAGCGCCCGCGCAGCAAGCGCAAGCAGCTATCAAAACCATAGTTTTTGCCGGCCATACCGACGTCGTTCCCACCGGCCCGCTGGCGCAGTGGAAAAGCGATCCCTTCATCCCCACGCACCGCGACGGCAAGCTCTATGGCCGGGGCGCCAGCGACATGAAAACCTCCATCGCCGCCTTCGTGGTGGCCGTGGAAGAGTTTTTGGCCGCCACGCCCGCGCCGCTGCTGAACATCGCCTTCTTGCTCACCAGCGATGAGGAAGGCCCCTCGGTCGATGGCACCAAGGTGGTGGTCGAGCAGCTCAAGGCGCGCGGCGAGACCATGGACTACTGCATCGTGGGTGAGCCTACCGCGGTCAAGCGCACGGGCGACATGATCAAGAATGGCCGCCGGGGCACCCTGAGCGGCAAGCTCACCGTGCGCGGCATCCAGGGCCACATTGCCTACCCGCACCTGGCGCGCAACCCCATCCACGAAGCCGTGCCCGCACTGGCCGAACTGGCCGCCACCCGCTGGGACGAGGGCAACGCATTTTTCCAGCCCACCAGCTGGCAGATGAGCAACATCCACGGTGGCACCGGGGCCAGCAACATCATCCCCGGCGCGGTGGTCATCGACTTCAACTTCCGCTTCTGCACTGAATCCACCGCCGAGGGCCTGAAAAAGCGCGTCCACACCGTGCTCGATCGCCACGACCTCGAATACGAACTGCAATGGACGCTGGGTGGCCAGCCCTTTCTGACCACCCCGGGCGACTTGGTGGAGGCCGTGCAGCAAGCCATTGCCGCCGAAACGGGTCTGACCACCGAGCTGTCCACCACCGGCGGCACCAGCGATGGCCGCTTCATCGCCACCATCTGCCCGCAGGTGGTGGAGCTGGGCCCGCCCAACGCCAGCATCCACAAAATTGACGAGCACATCGCCATTGCCGACATCGAACCCTTGAAAAACATCTACCGCCGCACCCTCGAAAACCTGCAGGCGCAAGCCGTGGCAGCCAGCGCATGAGTGGCGCACTGCCCTCCTCTGCCGCCCCGCAGGCCGCACCCGCCAATCTGCCCGCGCTGGCGGGCGACACCCTGGGCGCACTGGTCGAATCCGGCACGCGCCTGCTGCAAGCGGCGGGCGTCTCTTTTGGCCACGGCACCACCAACGCCCACGACGAAGCCGCCTGGCTGGTGCTGTGGCGCCTGGGTCTGGCGCTCAATACCCCGCTGGACGCTGACGACACCGATTCACAACAAAACAGGCCGGTAACGCCCGCCCAGCTTGCGCAAGTAGCTACACTTTTTGATGAGCGCATCGCCACGCGCAAGCCTGCCGCCTACCTCACGCGCCAAGCCTGGCTGCAAGGCGTGCCGTTTTATGTGGACGAGCGCGCCATCGTGCCGCGCAGCCTGATTGCCGAGCTGATCGTTGATGGCGGTTTTGACGACTTTCTGGGCGAGCACACCCAGTGCGTGCTGGATTTGTGTACCGGCAACGGCAGTCTGGCCGTGCTCACCGCCATGGCCTGGCCTGAGGTGCAGGTCACGGGTGCTGATATTTCCGAAGACGCCCTGGCCGTGGCCCGCATCAACGTCGATCAACACGGCCTGCAAGAGCGCATCACGCTGCAAGTGTCGGACGGCCTGGCCTTCGTTCCCGGCCCCTGGGACTTGATCATCTGCAACCCGCCCTACGTCAACAGCCAGAGCATGGCCCAGCTGCCCGCCGAGTACCGGGCCGAGCCTGCGCTGGCGCTGGCGGGCGGAGCAGATGGCATGGACTTCATCCGCCGCCTGCTGCAAGACGCCCCCGCCTGCATGAGCGAAAACGCCGTGCTGGTGCTCGAAATCGGCAACGAGCGCGATTTTTTCGAAGCCGCCTTCCCGCAGCTGCCCGTGTTCTGGCTCGACACCAGCGCAGGCGGCGACCAGGTTGTGCTGGTCACGCGCGGCGCCCTGCAACGCTTTGTCTGAAACCCACCCGTTCGGGGCGCCCTGTGCGCCCTGAACCAACCGTGCGCCCCTGCGCGCACCGCACCCCATGATTACCCTGAAAAACGTCACCTTGCGCCGCAGTGCCAAGGTGCTGCTCAATGGCGTCAACGCCACCATCAACCCCGGTGAAAACGTCGGTCTGGTCGGACGCAACGGTGCTGGCAAGTCCAGCCTGTTTGCGCTGCTCAACGGCTCGCTGCACGAAGACGGCGGCGACTTCTACATTCCCACCCAGTGGCGCATGGCGCAGGTGGCGCAGAACATGCCTGAAACCGACGAATCGGCCACCGATTTCGTCGTCGCGGGCGACACCCGCCTGACCGAGCTGCGCGCCGCACTGGTGCGCGCCGAGGCCGAAGACGACGGCATGGCCATTGCCCACGCCTACACCGATCTGGCCGACGCAGGCGACCACGACGCCGTGCCGCGCGCGCAGGCGCTGATTCTGGGCCTGGGCTTCAAGGTGTCCGAGCTGGACAAGCCCGTCAACAGCTTCTCGGGCGGCTGGCGCATGCGCCTGCAACTGGCGCGCGCGCTGATGTGCCCGTCAGACTTGCTGCTGCTCGATGAGCCCACCAACCACTTGGACTTGGACGCCCTGGTCTGGCTGGAGGCTTGGCTCAAGCGCTACGAAGGCACCATGATCGTCATCAGCCACGACCGCGAGTTTCTCGACGCCGTGACCAACGTGACCATGCACATCGACAACGCCCAGCTCACGCGCTACGGCGGCAACTACAGCAAGTTTGAAGATTTGCGCGCCCAGCAGCTGGAGTTGCAACAGGCCAGTTTCTCCAAGCAGCAAGAAAAAATCGCCCACTTGAAGAAGTTCATTGACCGCTTCAAGGCCAAGGCCAGCAAGGCCAAGCAGGCGCAAAGCCGGGTCAAGGCGCTGGACCGCATGGAGAAAATCGCGCCCGTGCTGGCCGATGCCGACTTCACCTTCGAGTTCAAGGAGCCCACCAACCTGCCCAACCCCATGCTGGCCATCAGCGACGCCGCGTTTGGCTACCGTGCCGAAGACGGCAGCGAAACGGCCATCCTGCACAACGTCAGCCGCAGTGTGCTGGCGGGCCAGCGCATCGGCATTCTGGGCGCCAACGGCCAGGGCAAATCCACGCTGGTCAAAACCATTGCCCGCACCATGGCGCCGCTGGCAGGCACCGTGACCGAAGGCAAGGGCTTGTCGATTGGCTACTTTGCCCAGCAAGAGCTGGACGTGCTGCGCCCGCACGAAAACCCGCTGGAGCACATGATTCGCCTGGCCAAAGAGCTGGGCCCGCAAAGCCGCGAATCCAGCCGCGAACAGGATTTGCGCAGCTACCTGGGTACGTTCAACTTCACGGGCGACATGGTCAAGCAAAGCGTGGGCAGCATGAGCGGCGGCGAAAAAGCCCGTCTGGTGCTGGCCATGATCGTCTGGCAGCGCCCCAACCTGCTGCTGCTGGACGAGCCCACCAACCACCTCGATTTGGCCACGCGCGAGGCGCTGTCCATGGCGCTGAACGAGTTTGAAGGCACGGTGATGCTGGTCAGCCACGACCGCGCCTTGCTGCGCGCCGTGTGCGATGAGTTCTGGATGGTGGGCCGGGGCGCTGTCGGCCCCTTCGATGGTGATCTGGACGACTACCAGCGCTACCTGCTCGACGAAGCCAAACGCCAGCGAGAACTGGCCAAGCTGGAGGCCGCTGCCGACAGCGCCGCGCTCAAAGCCGCTGGCGCAGCACCACAGGCCGCAGCAGCCACCACCGCCGCCGCGCCGGAAGTTACTCCTGTTTTGATAGCTGATAGCGCACATCCAGAAATCGCTACAGGCCAAAATGACCCTAAAAAATCAGGCGATGGCCGCGACCAACGCAAGCAAGACGCCCAGGCACGCCAGCTGCTGGCACAAAAGCTGCGCCCGCTCAAACGCGAGCTGGAGCAAATCGACCAGCGCATGACCGCCTTGAATGCCGAGTGCAGCACCCTGCACGAGCGCCTGACCCAGCCCCTGCCCCCCGCCGAGATTGCCGACAGTGGCCGTCGCCTGAAAGCCTGCACCGATGAAATCGCCACCCTGGAAGAGCGCTGGCTGGAGCTGTCCGAAGAAATAGAAGCGCAAACCGCCGCGTTGTGATGGTGCGCCAACGGCGCCTGCGGGCCCGCGCATACCTTGTTGCATTTTTTTTGAAATGGCTGTCAACGCACTGCATTGGGGCCGCGTTGAAGTTCCATCACAGACACTTTTGCAAAGCAAATGACCATGACCACCACCACCATCCTCTCCGCCTGGCCTGAAGACGAACGCGATCGCAAGCGTGCTCCCAGCCGCATGTGAGGTGTGTTCCCTGCGGTCAGTGCGCTGAACCATCCCAGCGCCCACCGCCCACAAAAAAACCCCGCATTGCGGGGTTTTTTGCAGTCTGGTCGAAACCAGAAAATCAGCTCATGTGCAGGCCGCCGTTGACCGAGAACTCGGCGCCCGTGGCGTAACCACCTTCATCCGACGCCAGCCAGGCGATGATGGAGGCAATCTCGCTGGGTTTGCCCAAGCGCTTGACGGGCACGGTGGCGATGATCTTCTCCAGCACATCGGGGCGGATGGCGTTGACCATATCAGTGCCGATGTAGCCAGGGCTGACGGTGTTGACCGTTACGCCCTTGGTGGCCATTTCTTGT
>NZ_JAQUAL010000045.1:0-21365 GCF_028687295.1 Simplicispira sp. | reverse complement strand
GGCGCCAAGCGGCTGTGAACGCTGAGCAATTCCTGTAGCCACGGCTGCACCTCTACCGTCATCTTGACTTGCCACGTTGTTTTGACGCGTGGCACTTTACATCAAGGACTACGGCTGTAGTACTAGGAGGGGCAGCGCGCAAAAACCCGGTGCGTTACGCAAGACTAGTAAGCAAACGGTTCAGCCGTTGCATCCACTTGCAAGCCTTGCAGCAGCGCACAGCAGCGGACTGTGCAGCAGCCCGCGTGGCCGCGGCCAGAGCGCATCAGCGCCCTCAAGAAACGATGTAAGCCGCCGAGCCTGCCGACATGAGCTGCCCGTCAGGGCCCAGGAACTCCATGCGCGTGCTGGCCACGCGCGAGCCCAGGCGCAGCACCTCAGCGCGCAGCTCGAAATGGCTGCCGATACCAGGGCGCAGGTAGTCCACACGCAAATCAATGGTGCCCAGCTTGGCAAAGCGGTGCAGGCGCTGGGCGGGGGGCTCGTCCATGTGGCGCGCGCCAATGGCCGCCATCACGGCCATGGCGCCTGTGGCATCCAGCCCGGCACTGATGACGCCGCCGTGCACGCGGTTGTAGGCATAGTGGCCGACCAGATCGGGTTTCATGTCGATGCGCGCCACCACCTGCTGGGGCCGCAAAGTGGTGATCTTCAGGCCCAGCACCTGGTTGAACACAATTTTTTCCTCAAAAATTTCTTTGAGGCCCTCGATAAACTCTGGCTCGAACTCCAGGGGAAGTTTTGCGTTTTTCGTCATGTGTCTGATTGTGACGCACTGCGGCGTACCGCCCACGCACAGCCCAACACCTACAATTCTTGACCTTTTTTTCTTGCCCCACCCGCCCTTGAACACCTCCGCCCTTGCCGCACCCGGTGCCCCCTCCCGCTCCCTTCTGGCGCCGACACGTGTGGCCGTGGTGATAGGGGCCTCGTGCCTGGTCTGGGCACTGCTCCAGTGGTTAGCCCAAGGCAATCTGGATGGCTACCACGACATGCTGGAAAACTACGCCTGGGCCCAGGCGTGGGACTGGGGCACGCACAAGCACCCGCCGTTTTTTGCCTGGGTGGTAGGTGCCTGGTTTGCCGTGTTCCCCCAGACCGATTGGGCCTACCGGCTGCTGTCCTATACCAACGTGGCTGTGGGGCTGTGGGGCGTGCTGCACCTGGCTCGGCGGCTGGGCCTGGGCGCGCTGGCCCCTACAGCGGCACTGCTGCTGCTATGGAGCCTGCCTTACGCCAACCTGGCTGCCAAGTTCAATGCCAACAGCCAGTTGCTGTCGCTGTGGCCCTGGACGGCGGCCATGCTGCTGGCCAGTTGGCAAGAGCAGCGCTGGCGCGGGGCCGCGTGCAGTGTGGCGCTGGGCCTGCTGGCGGCGGCCAGCATGTTGAGCAAGTACTACAGCGGGGTGTTTTTGGCTGGTTTCCTGTTGCCCACGCTGCTCACAGCGGCGGGGCGGCAGTGGCTGGCATCGCCGCGACCCTACCTGGCGCTGGCCGTGTTTGCGGCCGCGCTGGCACCGCACATCGCCTGGATTGCCGGGCACGGCTGGATCACGCTGGGCTACGCCATGGACCAGGGCAGCGGCGCCACCCAATGGGGCTATGTGCTGCGCTTTGCCCTGGCTCCGCTGTTTTACTGGCTGCCCGGCTGGCTGGCCTGCGTAGGCGTGTTCAGCTACTGGCAGCGCAAAACCCAGCCCGATGCAAGCCACTGGGCGCGCACGTGGCTGCACCTGGCCTGGCAAAGCTGGCGCCCCACCGGCTGGGCCGACACCCTGTTCTGGCTGGCCTTCACGCCCTGGGCGCTGACACTGGGCTTTGGCGTGGCGGGGGTGGCCGAGCTGTCCACGCCCTGGGCCATTCCGATCGGGTTTGCTTTTTCGCTGCTGTGGCTGCGCAACCTGCAAGCAGCCGTGCCCGGTGCCACGGCACGCGCGCTGGCGGCGCTGCACCGGGCGTTCTGGCCGGTGTTGGGGGCGATTGCGCTGGCGGGCCTGGCACTGGCCTGGTCGCACGCCCGCTCGGGCCACAGCGGCTACTACCGGCCCAGCTTTGAAGCCGCACAGGCCATTGCCGATGACTGGGCCCGGCGCCACCCCGGCACCGCGCTGGGCTGGGTCGGCGGTGCCTGGGCAGAAAACGCCCTGTTGGCCTTTTACGCCCTGCCCCACGCCCGCACCCTGCCCGGCCTGCCCGATGCCTACCCCGCCCTGTTCAACCCCCACGCGGGTTGGGAGCAGCAGGCGGGCATCCTGCTGTGCCCGCGCGGCCCCTACAGCACCACCGGCAGCGCCCCCGCCCCCGACGCTGCGTGTGAAGACACCGCACAGCAGTGGCTGGCGCAGCGCGGCCAGAGCGCAGCGCCGCACCTGATCGCCGTGCAGCGCCAGGGCTGGCGCTTCCCCCGCCCCCAGACCTTTGTGTACGCCGTCTTTGACGCCTTGCCGGCCACGCCACCCCCGCCCCGCCTGCCATGACGACACCCCTGCCCCCCCCCACCGCACCCGTACACGCACGACCGCCGCTGCGCCTGAGCTGCGT
The DNA here is from genome assembly GCF_028687295.1 of Simplicispira sp. NCBI lineage: Bacteria > Pseudomonadati > Pseudomonadota > Betaproteobacteria > Burkholderiales > Comamonadaceae > Simplicispira > Simplicispira sp. Next base: position 18,824 of record NZ_JAQUAL010000045.1, on the reverse strand, counting down.
GGTGCCCGCCTACAACGAGGCGGGCCACCTGGCCGAGTTTCTGCACGCACTGCACGCCACCGCCCAGGCGCTGACGCCCGATTTTGAGATCCTGGTCATCAACGACGGCAGCCGCGATGCCACCCGCGACGTGGCCCTGGCCCACGCCGCCACGCTGGGCGTGCGCTACCTGGAGTTCTCGCGCAACTTTGGCAAAGAGGCGGCCCTGTCCGCCGGGGTGGACCACGCGCGCGGCAACGCCGTGCTGCTGATCGATGCGGATTTTCAGCACCCGCTGGAGCTGGTGGCGCGCATGGTCGAACTCTGGCGTTCGGGCTACGACATGGTGTATGGCGTGATTGCCGACCGCGCGGGCGAGAGCAGCGCCAAGCGCCTGGGCACCGACGTGTTCTACCGGCTGATGAACTTTGGCTCCAACATCCGCATCCCGCGCAACGCCGGGGATTTCCGGCTGATGGACCGCAAAGTGGTGCAGGCGCTCAAGGCCCTGCCCGAGCGCAACCGCTTCATGAAAGGGCTGTACGCCTGGGTGGGGTTCCAGACCGTGGCCCTGCCCTTTGTGCCCGCCGAGCGCTTCAGCGGGCAATCGAGCTTCAGCCTGCGCCGCCTGGGCGCGCTGGCGCTGTTGGGGCTGACCTCGTTCACCACGCTGCCGCTGCGCTTTTGGAGCGTGGCGGGCGCCTGCATCTCGGTGCTGGCCATCTGCTACGGGCTGTGGATCACCCTGGAGACGCTGCTGTTTGGCAACCCCGTGGGCGGCTGGCCCACGCTGGCGGCCAGCGTGATGCTGTTTTCTGGCGTGCAGCTGCTGTCGATAGGCATCCTGGGCGAATACATAGGCCGCATTTACGAAGAAGTGAAGCAGCGCCCCGTGTACCTGCTGGCGCAGGACGAAGACCACAGCCCGCTGGCGCGCGAGGCAGGGGCGGGGGCTGCACCAGCGCCCGCAACGGCAGCGCCCGCGAACGCCAACGTCGGCACGGGCACCCACACCGACCCGGGCACCGCATGACCCCCACGATGTCCGCCCTGACCCGGGTGCAGCAACTGCCGCAGGCACTGCGCTTTGTGCTGGTGGGCGGCAGCGCCGCCGCCACGCACCTGCTGGTGGTATGGGCGCTGGTGCAGGGTGCGCAGTGGGCGCCGCTGTGGGCCAATGGGGTGGCGTTTCTGGTCGCTTTCTGGGTCAGCTACGGCGGCCATGCGCTGCTCACGTTTGCAGGCAGCGGTGCCCGGCACCGCCAGGCCTTGCCGCGCTTTTTTGTGGTGGCGTGCAGCGCGTTTGCCATCAACGAGCTGCTCTACCTGGCCGCCCTGCGCTGGCTGCCCTGGCACTATCTGCTGAGCCTGCTGGCCGTGCTGCTGGCCGTGGCCGTGGGCACCTTTGTCAGCAGCAAACTCTGGGCCTTTGCCCGGCCCGCACCATGAAGCACATCACCCTGTGCGCCGACGACTTTGCGCTGCACCCCGCCGTGGATGCCGCCGTGGTCGCCCTGGCGCAGGCTGCGCGCCTGAGCGCCACCAGCTGCATGACCACCGCACCGCGCTGGCCACAAGCGGCGCAGCTGCTGGCCCCACTGCGCCCCGCGCTGCAAGTGGGCCTGCACTGGAACCTGACCGAAGGCCACGGCCAAGCCGCGCCCCGCCTGGTGCAGGTGCTGGCCCGCGCCTACAGCGGGCAACTGCGCCCGGCAGCCATGGCAGAGAGCCTGCACCGCCAGCTCGATGCCTTCGAGCAGCACGCGGGCACGCCGCCCGACTTCATCGACGGCCACCAGCACATCCACCAGCTGCCCAGCGCGCGCACGGCCCTGCTGCACGTGCTGCACCAGCGCTACGGCACGCAAGCGCCCTGGGTGCGCAACACCGTGCCCGCCCAATGGGGCGCCAACAAGGCCACGCTGCTGGCCCTGCTGGGCGGCTGGAGCCTGCGGCGCGCGCTGGCGCGCGAGCGCCTGCGCCACCACCGCAGCTTTGCCGGGGTCTATAACTTTGATGCGCCCACGCCCACCGCCTACGGCGCGCACATGGCGCAGTGGCTGCACGACGCGCAGGACGGCGCCCTGCTCATGTGCCACCCCGCCAACGCCAGCGTGCCCGGCGACGCCATCGCCAGCGCACGCACCACCGAATACGCCTACCTGGCATCACCCGCTTTTGCCGAGCTGCTACAGCGCCTGGGCGTGCAGCTGGCCACCGGGCCGCAGGCTGCGCCCCTACAGATTCGCTCCTGAAATAAGAGCTGCTTGCGCTGACTATGCGGGCGCCGGAGGCACTTTTTGTCTATGCATCTTCCTGCGAAGGGCGCTGATTTCAGCAGCCGCTGAAATCAGGTTTGCGCTTTTTGCGAAAGATCCCATGCCCCGCTTCGCAGGGCTCCCTCCTGCGGAGGGCCCCAATTTCAGCAGCCGCTGAAATCGGGTCTTCTCTTTTCCATGAAGGCGCTGAAGGCTTCGCGGGCGGCGGGTTCGCGCAGCATGCGGCCAAAGCTGGTGCCTTCTTCGTTGATGCGCTCCAGCACCGCGGCGCTCTGGCCGTGTTTGAGCAGGCGCTTGGTTTCGATCAGCGCCGACAGCGGCTTGGCCGCCAGCTTGCGCGCTTGCGCCTGGGCGATGGCGTTGCACTCGGTGGGCGGCACCACGCGGTTGACCAGGCCCACTTCCAGCGCGGCCTCGGCCATGAAAGGCTCGCCCAGCAAAAGCGCCTCGGCTGCGCGGTGGTAGCCCAGCATCTGCGGCACCAGCAGGCTCGACGCGGCCTCAGGGCACAGGCCCAGGTTCACGAAGGGCATGGAAAACGCGGCGTTGTCGCCCGCATAGACCAGATCGCAATGGAACAGCATGGTGGTGCCAATGCCCACGGCCGGGCCGCACACCGCTGCCACCACCGGCTTGGGAAAGGTGGCGATGGTGCGCAAAAAGCGGAACACCGGCGCATCCTGCGTGGAGGGCGGCTGCTGCAAAAAGTCGCCAATGTCGTTGCCCGCGCTGAAGATGGCCACATCGCCCTGGAACACCACCACGCGCACGGCGGCATCGTGGGCGGCAGCGTCCAGCGCGTCGGCCAAGGTGGCGTACATGGCGGCGGTGAGGGAGTTTTTCTTGTCCACCCGGTTGAAGGTGATGGTGGTCACACCGGCTTCGGTGTGGGTCAGGATGTCTTGTGGGGATGCGTTCATGGGGCTCACTCTTTGAAATAGACAATTTGGTGGCTGGTGGCCAGCATGGCACCGGCTTCGTTCCACAGCTGCGCGGCCTGGTCGAAAAAGCCGTTGCGAAACTCCTGGCCGCGCGCCTGGCCCAGCAGGTAGCCACTGCCGGTGGCGGCCAGCTCGGCGCTGTTGGCGTGGAAATACACCGTCAGCGATACCGTGCCCGCTGGCACGCGCACCGCACGGCGCAGCCACACCCGGGGGAAGAACACATCGGCCAGCGCGGCCAGGGCGCAAAAGTCCAGGGTGCGGGTGGGCTCGTCGCGCATCCAGAGCTGGCTCAGGCTGCTGTCGCCCTGGCCGTCCCACTGCTCGGGCAGGGTGCCGGTGACGGGGCGCATTTCATAGCGGTTGAGCCACTCCACGCCCGTGCGCAAGGCAATGCGCGGGCACTGCGCAGGCGGGGGCACGGCGGGCATGGGCGCATCGCCCAGGCTCCAGGTATCGCGGCGCACCGCCGTGACCGCCGTGGCCGTGGTGGTGACCACCGGCTGGCCCTGGGCATCGGTTTGCAGGATGGAGATGTTCCAGTGCTGCGTAGAGCGGTTGGTGCGCACCGGCTCGGCCTGCACGGTAAAGGGCCCTGCGGTAAGGGCGGCGGCAAAGTTGACCGTGAGTGACAGCGGCTCGCCCAGCAGCTGCGGGTGCAGCAGCACGGCGCGCAACGCCGTGGCGGCCGTCGCACCGCCATAGGGGCCGACCATGTTCCAGTAACCGGGGCTGGTGTGGCCTCGGTACTGCCCGGGGGTTACGGACTCCAGCGCAAGCGCCTTGTCCAGGGGATGTAATGAAGTCATGGTCAGCAGTGTGCCGCGAAATGGGCCGCGCTGGCGTCTTGGCGGTGACGGCGCAGGCGCCAAACGGTTGCGCGGCGCGGCTTACAGCGCCTCGAAAATACCCGCTGCGCCCTGGCCCATGCCCACGCACATGGTCACCATGCCGTACTTGAGCTTGTTGCGGCGCAGCGCATGCACCACTGTGGCCGAGCGGATGGCACCCGTGGCGCCCAGCGGGTGGCCCAGGGCAATGGCGCCGCCCATGGGGTTGACCTTGGCCGGGTCCAGCCCGAGCTGGCCCATGACGGCCAGCGATTGGGCGGCAAAAGCCTCGTTCAGCTCAAACCAGTCGATGTCGTTCTGGTTCAAGCCGGCGTAGCGCAGCGCGGCCGGGATGGCCTCGATGGGGCCAATGCCCATGATGTGCGGCGGCACCCCCCGGGCGGCGTAGGACACAAAGCGCGCCAGCGGCGTCAGGCCAAAGCGCTGCACGGCGGCGCCGCTGGCCAAAATCAGCGCACCGGCGCCATCGCTGGTCTGGCTGCTGTTGCCTGCCGTCACGCTGCCGCGCGCGGCAAACACCGTGCGCAGCTTGGCCAGGCCCTCCAGCGTGGTGTCGGCGCGGGCGCCTTCGTCCATGTCCACCGAGCGGGTGGTGGCGATGGTTTCTCCCGTCTCCAGGTTGGCCGTGCGGTCGGTCACTTCGATGGGGGTGATTTCATCGGCAAAGTAGCCCGCTTGCTGCGCTGCCAGGGCTTTGCGGTGCGATTGCAGGGCAAATTCATCCTGCGCCTGGCGGCTCACGTGCCACTGCTGGGCCACTTTTTCTGCGGTCAGGCCCATGCCGTAGGCAATGCCCACATCACCGTCGCGCTCAAAGATGCTGGGCGAGAGGCTGGGCGCGTTGCCCATCATGGGCACCATGCTCATGCTTTCGACACCGGCGGCAATCATTACCTCGGCCTCACCGACACGGATGCGGTCGGCGGCCATCTGCACCGCCGACAGGCCCGAGGCGCAAAAGCGGTTCACGGTGATACCGCCCACGCTGGTGGGCAGGCCTGCCAGCACGGCGCCAATGCGCGCCACGTTCAGGCCCTGCTGGGCTTCGGGGATGGCGCAGCCGCAGATGATGTCTTCGATGGCCGCCGGGTCCAGCCCGGGCGCTGCGGCCAGCGCGGCCTTGAGCGTGGTGGCCAGCAAATCGTCGGGGCGCATGTTGCGGAAAAAACCCCGGTGCGAACGCCCGATGGGGGTGCGCGTGGCGGCAACGATGTAAGCGTCTTGAACTTGTTTCATCACAGTGATTCCTTGCTGGCAGATTCAGTTACGCACGGGCTTGCCGGTGGAGAGCATGCCCAGAATGCGCTCTTGCGTCTTGGGGTGAACGATGAGTGCGCAAAACGCCTTGCGCTCCAGCGCCATCAGGTATTGCTCGCTGACCAGCGTGCCCGCATCGACATCGCCGCCGCAGAGCACGTCGGCAATCAGGCTGGCAATGTGGAAGTCGTGCGCGCTGATGAAGCCGCCATCGCGCATGTTCACCAGCGAGCCCAGGATGGTGGCGCGGCCACTGCGCCCTGCCACCGGGAACAGGCGCTGGTGCGGTGCGCGCCAGCCGCCGTGGGCCAGCGCCCGGGCTTCGTTGATGGCCACGTAGAGCAGCTCGTCCTTGTGCGGCACGATCACATCGCTGTCGAGCAGGTAGCCCAGCTGGCGCGATTCGAGCGCGCTCATGCCCACCTTGGCCATGGCGGCGGCGGTGAAGCCTTCGGTCAAAAAGGGCAGCAGGTCTTTGCCGGTGGAGGTGGCCGCGTTTTCGGCGGCGCGCCGGGCAATGTAGGTCAGGCCGCCCGCGCCGGGCACCAGGCCCACGCCCACTTCGACCAGGCCGATGTAGCTCTCCATGTGCGCCACGCGGCGCGCGCAATGCACGGCCAGCTCGCAGCCGCCGCCCAGCGCCAGCCCCCGGATGGCCGACACCACCGGCACGTTGGCGTAGCGCAGGCGCAGCATGGTGTCTTGCATTTGCGCCTCGGCGCCCTCGATGGCGCTGACGCCCGCCACCATGAAGGCGGGCAGCATGGCTTGCAGGTCAGCCCCGGCGCTGAAGGGCTCGTCGCCCGACCAGATCACCATGCCGGCGTAGTCTTTTTCAGCCATCTCCACGGCCTGCACCAGCCCCTCGCACACGTCGGGGCTGAGGGCGTGCATCTTGGTCTTGATGCTGGCAATCAGCACGCCGTTGCCGCTGGCCGCTTCGCCCGCATCCAGCGTCCACAGGCGGATGGCGTCGTCCTCGTGCAGCGTGTGGCCTGCGGTTTTGAAGTCGGGCAGGGATTCGCCCAGCAATTTTTCAGGAAAATGCTGACGAACATAGACGGGGAGCGCGCGACGCGCTATGAATTTCTGAGCAGATGCGCTCCACGAGCCCTCGGCGGTGTGTACGCCACCGGCCTGCGCCACCGGGCCATTGAACACCCAGTCGGGCAGGGGCGCACGGCACAGGGCTTTGCCCGCGTCAATGTCCTCTTGCACCATGCGGGCCACGTCCAGCCAGCCTGCGTCTTGCCACAGCTCGAACGGGCCTTGCGCCATGCCAAAGCCCCAGCGCATGGCCTGATCGACATCGCGGGCGTTGTCGGCAATCGTGCCCAGGTGCAGGGCGGCGTAGTGAAAGCTGTTGCGCAAAATGGCCCACAGAAACTGGCCCTGTGGCCCTTCGGCATTGCGCAGCAGGCGCAGGCGCTCGGCGGCGGGCTTTTTCAGCATGCGGGCATAGACCTCGTCGGCCTTCTGGCCTGCGGGCACGTAGTCCTCGCTGGCCAGGTCAAAGCGCAGCACATCGCGCCCCACCTTTTTGTAAAAGCCGGCCTTGGTTTTTTGCCCCAGGTGGCCCAGCGCCAGCAGTTTTTGCACCACGGCGGGGGTGCCAAAGCTGGCGTAGAAAGGATCAGTTGCTTCGCTCAGGTTGTCTTGCAGCGTCTTGATGACGTGGGCCATGGTGTCCAGCCCCACCACGTCGGCGGTGCGGAAGGTGCCGCTGCTGGCGCGGCCCAGTTTTTTGCCCGTCAGGTCGTCCACCACGTCGTAGGTGAGGCCAAAGTTTTCCACCTCTTGCATGGTCGAGAGCATCCCGGCGATGCCCACGCGGTTGGCAATGAAGTTGGGCGTGTCGTGCGCGCGCACCACGCCTTTGCCCAGGCCGCTGGTGACAAAGGCTTCGAGCTGGTCCAGCACCTGGGGCGCCGTGGTGGGCGTGTCGATCAGCTCCACCAGGTGCATGTAGCGCGGCGGGTTGAAGAAGTGGATGCCGCAAAAACGCGGCTGGATGCTCTCGGGCAGCGCTGCCGAAAGCTTGGTGATCGACAGGCCCGAGGTGTTGCTGGCCACGATGGCGTGCGGCGCCACAAACGGGGCAATCTTGGCGTACAAGTCCAGCTTCCAGTCCATGCGCTCGGCAATGGCCTCGATGATGAGGTCGCAGCCGCGCAGCTGTTCCAGGTGCTCTTCGTAGTTGGCCTGGCCAATCAGCGCGGCATCCTGGGCCACGCCCAGCGGCGCGGGCTTGAGCTTTTTCAGGTTGTCGATGGCGCGGGTGACGATGCCGTTCTTGGCGCCTTCCTTGGCCGGCAGATCGAACAGCACCACGGGCACCTTGACGTTGACCAGGTGCGCGGCAATTTGCGCACCCATCACGCCAGCGCCGAGGACGGCGACTTTTTTCACTTGGAATCGGGTCATTGGAAATACTCCAAAAAAAGTGCGCCGGGCACGTAGCAAGCCAGCAGCGGCCCGCCCGGCGCGTAAAACGGATTTACTGCACGCGCACCCAGGTTTGCGTGCGGCCAAACGGGCCCAGGGAGCCGCGCACTTCGAGCTTTTTGCCGCCCTCGATGGGCGTCAGGCGCAGGGTGTAGTTGCGGCCGTTCTCGGGGTCGAGAATCTTGCCGCCCTCCCACACGTCTTTGCCCTCTGCCTTTTGCGCGCCCCGGATGATTTCCAGGCCCAAGATCGGCTGGTTCTTGCGCTCGTCGCTGCACTCTTTGCACAGGTCGTCGGGCTTGGCGTCTTTGGCCAGGCGCTTTTCCAGCACGCCCGTCAGCACGCCAGCGCTGTTGCCCTGGATGCGGATCTCGGCCTTGGCCTCGCCGCTCTTGTCGTCGATGTTGCGCCACAGCCCTTCGGGGGTCATCTGGGCCCAGGCGGGGGCGGAAATAGCTACAAAAATAATAGCTGCTAGCGCTTGTCGCATGGGCTCTCCAGTGCCAAAAGGCTTGAAATTTGCGGTGCGGGCGCCATCAGGCCAGGGCCAGATCGGTGTCCATCAGCACTTTGCTGCCAGCGCGCGCGGTGCGCATCAGCATGGCCGTTTCGGGAAGCAGCTTGGCAAAGTAAAAGCGCGCCGTTTGCAGCTTGGCGCCGTAGAAGGGGTCGGTGTTGCCTGCGGCGATTTCGCGCAGCGCCACCTGGGCCATGCGGGCAAAAAAGTAGCCAAACACCAGGTGGCCTGCCACGCGCAGGTAGTCCACCGCAGCAGCGCCCACTTCGTCGGGGTTTTGCAGGCCCTTGAAGCCGATTTCGGTGGTGAATTTGGTCATCTGGTCGCCCAGGTAGGCAATCGGGTTGATGAACTCGGCCATCTTCTCGTTCACGCCCTCTTCCTGCACCAGCGCGGCCACCAGCTTGCCAAACTTTTTCAGCGTGGCGCCGTTGTTGCCCAGCACCTTGCGGCCCAGCAAGTCCAGCGACTGGATGGTGTTGGTGCCTTCGTAAATCATGTTGATGCGCGCATCGCGCACAAACTGCTCCATGCCCCATTCCTTGATGAAGCCGTGGCCGCCGTACACCTGCTGGCACATGACGGCCGCTTCAAAGCCGTTGTCGGTGATGAAGGCTTTGACGATGGGCGTCAGCAGCGCCAGCAGGTCGCCCGAGTCTTTGCGCACTTTCTCGTCGGGGTGGTGCAGTTCTTTGTCCAGCAGCACGGCGCAAAAGCATTGCAGCGCACGGCCCCCTTCGGCGTAGGCCTTGGCGGTGAGCAGCATCTTGCGCACATCGGGGTGGACGATGATGGGGTCGGCCGGTTTGTCTTTGGCCTTGGTGCCACTCAAGGAGCGCATTTGCAGGCGGTCTTTGGCGTAGGCCAGCGCGTTCTGGTAGGCCACTTCGGTCAGGCCCAGGCTCTGGTTGCCCACGCCCAGGCGGGCGGCGTTCATCATCACAAACATGGCGGCCAGGCCCTTGTGTGGCTGGCCCACCAGGGTGCCGGTGGCACCGTCGATGTGGATTTGCGCCGTGGCGTTGCCGTGGATGCCCATCTTGTGCTCCAGCGCGCCGCAGAAGATGGCGTTGCGCTCGCCCAGCGTGCCGTCGGCATTGATCTGGAACTTGGGCACCACAAACAGGCTGATGCCTTTGCTGCCCGCTGGCGCGTCGGGCAGGCGGGCCAGCACCAGGTGGACGATGTTGGCGGCCATGTCATGCTCGCCCGCGCTGATGAAAATCTTGGCGCCGGTGATTTTGTAGGTGCCATCTTCTTGCGGCTCGGCCTTGGTGCGCAGCAGGCCCAGGTCGGTGCCGCAGTGCGGCTCGGTCAGGCACATGGTGCCCGTCCATTCGCCGCTGGTCAGCTTGGGCAGGTACAGGGCTTTTTGCGCTTCGGTGCCGTGGGCGTGCAGGCACTCGTAGGCGCCGTGCGAGAGGCCGGGGTACATCGTCCAGGCCTGGTTGGCCGCGTTCATCATCTCGTAGAAGCACTGGTTGACCACAAACGGCAGGCCCTGGCCGCCGTACTGCGGGTCGCACGACAGCGCGGCCCAGCCACCTTCCACGTACTGGGCGTAGGCTTCTTTGAAGCCCTGGGGCGTGGTCACTTCATGCGTGGTTTTGTCCAGGCGGCAGCCTTCGGTGTCGCCGCTGATGTTCAGCGGAAAGGCCACCTCGGCGGCAAACTTGCCACCTTCTTCGAGCACGGCGTTGATGGTGTCGGCGTCCACCTCGGCGTGGGGTGGCAGCACCTTCAATTCATCGGTGACTTTGAGCACTTCGTGCAGGACGAATTGCATGTCGCGCAGGGGTGGGGTGTAAGTGGGCATGGTTTTGTCTCCTGGGGTTGTAAAAGGGGGGCGGCAATCAGGCGGCGCGGGCGCCGTAACGGGTCAGCACGCTGTCGAAGCCGCGCACGGCACGCTCTATGGCGCCGGGGCTGTGCAAAAAACGGGCTTCGTAGTGCAGCGCCAGAATCAGGCCGTGGATTTCAAACAGCACTTGCTCAGGTTCGGCGTTGGCGTGCAACTGGCCCAGCGCCTGGCACTGCGCAATGGCACGGCGCATGGCGCCCATCCAGGCCTGCACCGACTGCGCCAGCGCATCGCGCACGGGGCCGGTGCGCTCGTGGAACTCCACCGCGCCGCTGATGTAGATGCAGCCCGAATCCAGCTCGACGGTGGTGCGCTTCATCCAGTTGTCAAACAGCGCGCGCAGGCGGGGCAGGCCGCGCTCTGCCCGCAGGGCCGGAAAAAACACTTCTTGCTCAAAGCAGGCGTGGTATTGCTGGATGACGGAAATTTGCAGCTCTTCGCGCGAACCAAAGTGCGCAAAGACGCCGGACTTGCTCATGCCCGTGACGTCCGCCAGGGCGCCAATCGACAAACCCTCCAGGCCGATGTGGGTGGCCAAGCCCAGCGCGGCCTCGACGATGGCGGCCTTGGTTTGCTGGCCTTTGGGCAGGGTGCGGCCACCAGCGTTGCGGCGGCGCGGCGCAGTGCCTTCGGGGAGGGAGGAAGCGTCAGCGGACATGAATCAGAATAAAAACGAACGACCGTTCTATTCTGCAACAAACCCCTTCGCGTGGGCAATACCCGGCGCACAAATAAAAAAAGCGCCCCATGGGGGCGCCGGTGTGCTGCGCTGGCAGGTGCGTTACAGCAGCATGGCCAGGCTGGCGTCCAGATGCTCGGTGGGCAGGCGCCGAAAGCCTGTGCGGGCATAGCGCTGCAACCGGCCCAGCGCAAAAGCCACCAGCACGCTGGCGGCCACCTGGGCATCCACGGTGGGTGTGGCCGAGCCTGCGGCGTCTGCGGCCGGGCGCAGGCACTGGCGCAGGGCCAGCTCTATGCCATCAAAAAACCGGTTCATGCGCTCTTGCAGGCGCTCGTGCTCCAGCACCAGCGCGTCGCCTGCCATCAGGCGCGCCAGCCCGGGGTTGCGCTCACCAAACTGCAACACCAGCGCCACCACGCGCGCGGCCTGCCGGGTGCCCACGTCAGCGCCTTGTTCGGGCGTGGGCAGCTCGCGGCCCACCACCTGCTGCACCAGCGTGAGCACGGACTGCTCGATGAAATCGATCAGCGCCTCGTACATCTGCGCCTTGCTGGCAAAGTGCCGGTACAGCGCGGCCTCGCTCACCGACAGGCGCGCAGCCAGCGCAGCCGTGGTGATGCGCTCGGCCCCGGGCTGCTCCAGCATGGCGGCCAGCGTTTGCAGAATCTGCGCGCGCCGTTCTCCCGGCTTGGGGCGCTTGCGGGGGACGGGGGTGGCCTCGGCGCTGGGAGCGGCTTCGACGGCTTCGGGGGGGGATTCGAACTCGGACATGGGTGCAAGAAGTGTGTGCAAATGATTCTCGCACAGCCATCCGGCACCCCCCAATACCGTTGCGCTGCGGGGAAATACCTCTTGCTGTCCGGTGTATTTTGCTACTTTATTGATAGCTGCTAACGCCCGACAGGCGGGCGCCTAAGGCATTTTTTACATCCAACTCCATCGCCACTGCCTGCGCGAAGCTGGCAGGAGCCAGCGCCTTCAGCGGGCGCGGATCATGGTGCCGTAGGCCTGATCGGTCAGGATTTCCAGCAGCATGGCGTGGGGCACGCGGCCATCAATGATGTGAACGGCGTTCACACCGGCCTTGGCGGCGTCCAGCGCGCCAGCAATCTTGGGCAGCATGCCGCCGCTGATGGTGCCGTCGGCAAACAGCTCGTCAATGCGGCGCGCGGTCAGGTCGGTCAGCAGGTTGCCCGCTTTGTCGAGCACACCGGGGGTGTTGGTCAGCAGCATGAGCTTTTCAGCCTTGAGCACTTCGGCCAGTTTGCTGGCCACCACGTCGGCGTTGATGTTGTAGCTCTCGTTGTGCTCGCCAAAACCAATCGGGCTGATGACGGGGATGAAGGCATCATCTTGCAACGCCTTGACCACGCTGGGGTCGATGGAGACGATGTCGCCCACCTGGCCCACATCGTGCTCGACGCTGGGGTCTTTGTTATCGACCATCTTGAGCTTTTGCGCGCGGATCAGGCCGCCATCGCGCCCGGTCAGGCCCACGGCCTTGCCACCGGCCTGGTTGATCAGGCCCACGATGTCTTGCTGCACTTCGCCGGCCAGCACCCACTCGACCACTTCCATGGTCTCGGCGTCGGTCACGCGCATGCCCTGGATGAACTCGCCCTTCTTGCCCAGGCGGCCCAGCGCCGCCTCGATCTGCGGGCCACCGCCATGCACCACCACCGGGTTCATGCCCACCAGCTTGAGCAGCACCACATCCTCGGCAAAATCTTGCTGCAAGGCCGGATCGGTCATGGCGTTGCCGCCGTATTTGATGACCATGGTTTTGCCATGGAACTTGCGGATGTAAGGCAGGGCCTGGGCCAGGATTTCGGCTTTTTCGCGGGGGCCGATGTGCGACAGGTCGGGGTCAGGGGTGGGGGATGTCATGGAGGCGCTGAAGTTGGGTGAACAAAGAGGCGCAAATTGTGCCGCATCCGTGTGAAGGATTCGTGCCGCAGACCAGGCGCCTCAGCGGCGCAGCCAGTCGGGCACCTTGAAGCGCACGATGGCCAGATAAGCCACTACATAGCTCACCACAAACAGCAGGCAAAACCCCACCAGCACCCAGGTGTTGTTCCAGAACAGCACGGCGGGCACGACTGTGAGCAAGGTAAAGCCCCACAAATAGGGCGAGGTGCGGTTGTTGCGCATGAGCACGCGGCGCGACTCGTCATCGTGGAACACGCTGCGCACAATGCGCCGGTAAATCAGCTGGTGAAAATGCAAGGCATCGGCCACCCCCGGCGACACCCCGCGCACCAGTTTGCGGTAGATGGAAAACACCGTTTCCCACACCGGGTAGATCAGCAACAGCATGGGGAACCAGGGCGACACATCGGTATTGCGCTGCACCAGGGCGATGCTGGCCAGTGCAATCACCACGCCCCACACATAGGCGCCGCCATCGCCCGCAAACAGCATGCCGCGCGGGTAGTTCCACACCAGAAACCCGCCCGTGGCGGCCGCAGTGGCCACCAGCAAGGCCGCCAAAGCACGGTCGCCTACCTGCAACGCAACGTGGGCCAAGGCCAGGCACACAATCAGCGCCACCATGCCAGCCAGGCCGTTGTAGCCATCAATGATATTGAACGCGTGCGGCAGACCAGCCACCGCCAGCAAGACAATGCACCACCCCAGCCAAGGCGCTGCGACCAGCAATGCATCCAGCCAGGGCAAGCCCATGTGCGGCACGGTCATGTCCAACAACACAATGGCCAGCACCCCCGACAGCGTGGTCATGGTCAGGCGGTAGCGCACCGTCAGGCGCTGGGTCAGGTCTTCAGAAATGCCGCCGAGCGCGGCCGGCAGCAGCACCAGCAACCACCAGCCCACCCAGGCGCCCAGGCGCAGGGAGCCCGGGTCACCCCACCACGCTGTCTGCGCCATGCCCAGCAGCCACGCCAGCACGGTGCCTGCCAACACCGCGACCCCGCCCAGCCGTGGCACATGGCCCAGATGAAAGCGCTGCGGCATGCCGTGGCCATACAGGGCCGCATGGTCACGCAGCCACCGCACCACCGCACCAGCGACCACCGCCGCCACCAAAAAAGCCACTAAAGACAACCAGATCATGGGGCGCCGATGGTACCTGCGCCGGGCGCCTGGGCCGCCAACAGACGCCGAGCCTGCCGGTACACGGGTGAACACCACAGCCGCAGCAGGCTGCGCACATGCCAGCGCAAATGCGACCAACGCCGGTGGCTGGCGCGCGTGCCTGTGTGCAACACCTGTGCGGGCGCGCGCACCAGCGCCAATCCAGCCAAGCGCAGGCGCAGGCACAAATCCACATCCTCGCAGTACATGAAATAGGCCTCGTCAAACCCACCAATGGTCTGCCACACCGGTTGCGGCAGCACCAGACACGCGGCATTGACCCAATCGGTGCGCTGCTCGGCCTGCCCCAAAGCGCGTCTGCGCCATAACGCTGCCGGAGTGGGCAAGGCACGCTCGCTGTCTTGCACTACGCCGTGCGCGTCTACCTGCACCGGATAGGCACAACCCACCCCGGGCTGGGCCGCTGCTTGCACCAGGCTGGCCAACGGATCCCGCCCAGCCAGCGCTACATCGGGGTTGAGCACACAAACAAAGCGCTCGCGCGCCCCGGCCAGCGCGCGGTTGTGGTTAGCGCCAAACCCTGCGGGCGTGCGGTTGTGTACCACCTCCAGCACAAAAGGCCAGCCTCCCGGTGGCGGCGCGGGCACGGCTTCGGGCAAATTGAGCGTCAGCACCACGCGGGACACGCTGGCGGCGCAGCACTGCGCCAGCTCGTGCACCAAGCGCTGCACCAACGGGCCATGGCCATGGCTTACCACCGAGACCACCAGGGTCGGTGAAGATGAGGGGAAAGAAGTCATTGGGGCGCGATTTTGACTGCATGGCGCCATGCACCCTTGACATCCTCCCCGACCTAAAGGACGGGGATTCCTTCTGCAAGACGGCGATGTCCCGCCGCGAGAATGTTTTTGGCCGCGTTGACGTCCCGGTCGTGCGCCGTTCCACATTCGCTGCAAACCCATTCTCTTATTCCAAGGCCCGCTCTACCTTTCGGACTGCTGGCGGGAATGCTCCCGCAGCACGAACAAGTCTGGGTGGTGTAGCTTTCGTTGACTTCCATAAAGACGATACCGGCCTGATGGCTCTTGTATTCCAACATCGTCTTCAGTGATGACCAGCCCGCATCCAGCGTGGACTTGGCCATCTTGGTTTTAACCAGCTTTGCGCTGGCCACATCGCCCACGAAGATGGCGGCGTTTTCTTGCACCAGCTTGCTGCTGAACTGGTGCATATCGTCTTTGCGCTGGTTTTTGATCTTGGCGTGGATGGCCTTGATGCGCTTTTTCTTGTGGGCCCGCTGTGCAAGGCCCAGCGCCTGCTCATGGCTGCGATACCAACGCCCATGCAGCTTTTGTTCATCCGAAGTGGTGGCGCAGTCTTTCAGACCCAAGTCGATGCCTACCGCTGCTGTGCCGGGGGAGGCTTGAACCTCGACTTCTACCGCCACGTTGAAATACCAGCGCCCCCGGCTGTCTTCGCTGAATGAACCTGCGAGCAGCTCGTACTTGGACAGACCATAGCTGTCCCAGAGGCCGAACTTTTTCCCGGCAAAGTGGATTTGCCCGGCCT
Source organism: Simplicispira sp. (assembly GCF_028687295.1). Taxonomy (NCBI): domain Bacteria; kingdom Pseudomonadati; phylum Pseudomonadota; class Betaproteobacteria; order Burkholderiales; family Comamonadaceae; genus Simplicispira; species Simplicispira sp. The sequence goes on along the minus strand of NZ_JAQUAL010000045.1, from coordinate 3,389 downwards.
TGTATTTGGCGTGCCCGCCTTTGAACGGTATCCAGCCCAGCGAGTATTTGCTGGACTTCGGATTGCTGACGCGCCAGTTCAAGCGGGTCTTCTTGAATTGCTTGCGGCGCGTTGCGTACTCGACACACACCAATTGCACGGTGCCACTGCCCACGCTCACGCCGTCGCATTTACTGAACCCCGCCGTGAATTTTTGCAGGTCGTAGCCCGAGAAGAATTGGGGTTTGCCATGGAAAGGGCGCGCTGCCTTGGCAGAGATGGCGTTGATGTGGTTCCACACCTGATTGACCTCGCGCGCCATCTGGCGCAGCACCTTGGTGTACTTGTCTTTGAGGCGCAGCTGGAGAGTTTTGGTGGCGGTGACCATGGACAAAATCATAGGTGATGGCGAGAGAAAAACACCACAGGCCGTACCGGCCTGATCGCTCGAACCTCGGGCTGAGCTCCGAGGCTTGCCGCTCAGTCTTGGTCATATGGACACCAAAGCAACCGGGCGCCCCCGAGCGCCGCTTCCTCGCCCGCGATAATCCCGGAATGACGCATTCAACCGAGGATTTGCACGTTTACGTGCGCCACATCAACGCCGATGAGCGCACCTCACTGTCCGTGTTGGCGCAGTGGGTACCCCAAGGCGCCACCGTACTCGACTTGGGCTGCGGCAGCGGTGCCCTGGGACAGTACCTGGCCCAGCACCGCGCCTGCACTACCGACGGCATCACCTGGAGCGAGGCCGAAGCTGCCCACGCCCGCCCTCACTACCGCCGCGTGGAAGTGGCCGATCTGGAAACTGCCGACCTGCACACCCTGTTGGCTGGTCAACGCTACGACCGCATCGTCTGCGCCGATGTGCTGGAGCACCTGCGCCAGCCCGAGCGCATTCTGGACACCTGCCGCGCGCTGCTGGCCCCCGATGGCCAGTTGCTGATCTCGGTGCCCAACGCTGCCTATTGCGGCCTGGTAGCCGAGCTGCTGCACGGCGAGTTCCGCTACCGCGACGAAGGCCTGCTGGACCGCACACATCTGCGCTTTTTTACGCGCACATCGCTATTGCGCCTGCTGCACGAGCAAGGGTGGGCCGTGGATGCCTTGGACACCATCCGCCGCGAGCTGCCCGAATCTGAATTTGGCGTGGCCTTTGACAGGCTGCCACCCGCCGCTGCCCGCTACCTGCTGGCCGGACAGGATGCCCTGACGTACCAATTCATTGGTGCTGTCCGCCCGCGCGCGCTGGGTCAGACCGCCGCAGAAGCCGCCGCGCAATCACCCAGCCAGGGAGCTAACGCCCAGGCTTTATTCACCGCCCAGCTGTATGTGACGCAGAACGGCCAATTTCAGGAAAGCCACAAGTTCACCAGCACCGGCGCCATTGGCACGTTGCGGCAAACCCTGCGTTTTACGCTGCCTGCCACGCACGACACTGCTCCGCGCCTGCGCCTGGATCCCGCCGACCGCCCCGGTTTTTTGCACCTGCACGCCCTCACCCTGCGCACCAGCGATGGCCAAGTGCGATGGCACTGGAGCGCTGCTGGCACCGCCAGCCACAGCAGCGCCGCCGATCCGGCCAACGCCCACACCGCCACTGGCAGCCTGCTCAGTGCCAGCGCCCACCAGCACATCCTGTGGCACCCGCCCCTGCCCACCGCGCCCGACACCGCCTTGCTGCTGCTCACCGGCGACGACCCTTGGTTTGAATTACCCATTCCGCCCGCGCTGCTGGCGCAAGCGCTGCAAACGCCCGGCGCCAGCCTGAGCGTAGAGCTGGGCTGGCCCATGTCCGCCGACTACCTGGCCCTGGCCAGCCGCGTACAGCCCCTGCAAATACAAATGCAAGTGCTGGAACAAGCCCACCAGCAGCTGCAAGCGGCACACCACCAACAACAAACCGCCCTGCTGCAACAAAACGCCGCCCAGCAGCACAGCCTGGCAGCCGCCGCCGCACAACAACTGCAACTGCAGCAGCAACAGCACGCCCTGGAACAAGAACGCGCCCGCCTGCAAGCCCACGTTGAGCAACTGGCCGCGCACCTCCAATCCATAGAAAACTCCACCGTTATCCGCGCCACCCGCCCTTTGGTTCACGCCAAAATGGCCATCGACCGCCTGCTCGGGCGCGGCAGCGCAGCCCGTGCCGCCCAGGCCGTCCAGCCCAGCCCCCAACCCCAGTCCGCCCCCAACCACCCCGTGGACATCATCGTGCCCGTGTACCGCGGGCTGGCAGACACCCAGCTGTGCGTCAATTCGGTGCTGGCCAGCACCTGCGCCACGCCTTACCGCCTTGTGATCATCAACGACGCCAGCCCTGAGCCCGAAGTCACCACCTGGCTGCGCGAGCGTGCTGCGCAAGAACCACGCATTACCCTATTAGAGAACCCTGAAAACCTCGGCTTTGTCGGCACCGTGAACCGGGGCATGGCCCTGAGCGACAGCCACGATGTCTTGCTGCTCAACAGCGACACCGAAGTGGCCAACGACTGGCTGGACCGCATCCGCCGTGCCGCCTACAGCGACCGCAAAGTGGCATCGGTCACGCCGTTCTCCAATAACGCCACCATTTGCAGCTACCCCCGGTTCTGCCAGGACAACGACCTGCCCGCAGGCTATGACACCGCCCGCCTGGATGCGCTGTGTGCGCGCACCAACCCCGGCGCAGTGGTCGATGTGCCCACGGGTGTGGGTTTTTGCATGTACATCCGCCGTGACTGCCTGGCGCAGGTAGGCCTGTTCGACACGGCCAATTTCGGCAAGGGCTACGGCGAAGAAAACGATTTTTGCCAACGCGCCGCCCAAGCCGGTTGGCGTAACTTGCACCTGCTCGACACCTTTGTTCTGCACACCGGCGGCGTGAGTTTTGGCGCCAGCAAAAGTCCGCGCGAACAAGCCGCCATGGAAACCCTGCGCCGCCTGCATCCACGCTACGAAGCCGACGTACACGCCTTTGTGCAGGCAGACCCCGCCCAGCCCTACCGCTTTGCACTGGATTTGGCACGCGTGCTGGCCCCCCGCCTGCCCGTGGTACTGGCCGTGCTGCACGACCGCGCGGGCGGCACTGTGCGCCACGCACGCGAACTGGCCCAGCACCTGCAAACCCAAGCCAGCTTTGTGCTATTGCGCCCCACCGCCCAAGGCGTGCAACTGGGCTTACCCAGCGAAGACGATGCACTGCAACTGCACTTTGCCTTGCCCGCGCAAGAGACCGCCTTGGTGCAACTGCTGCGCCAGCTGGGCGTACAACACATCCACTACCACCACCTACTGGGCCACAGCGCCACCGTCAAAAACCTGCCTGCGCTGCTGGGTGTGGGCTACGACTTCACGGCACACGACTTCTACAGCTTCTGCCCGCAAATCTCTCTCACTACCGACACCAACGCCTACTGCGGCGAACAAGG
>NZ_JAQUAL010000197.1:0-4897 GCF_028687295.1 Simplicispira sp. | reverse complement strand
GTGTGCCGCAGGACACACCCGCAGCGTGGACTGACTCGCCGTGGTTGTCCGAGCGCAGCGCCGCAGGCGCGCAGTGAGTTCCACGGCGCACCCCGCAAGTGCCCCGGCGCAGGTGTGCCCCAGCGCTCCGCGCTGGGGTCGCAGGCGTGGGGTCGCTTTTCTTTTGGGTACTTTTCTTTGGCGAAGCAAAGAAAAGTACCTCGCCCGCCGGGGCGAGACCCGGCTCCCGCCTTCAGCCAAGTTCCCGCCCTCAGCAAGAACGAAGCCCAAAGCCAAAGGATGAACCGAACGCTATTCTCAACAAAATCCGAAGCATTTTCAGCCCCCAGCCCAAGGCAGATAAGCGCTAACAGCTATCTTTTTTGAAGTATCTGCGCCGCTGGCTCAGGCAGCCATCGCCGACCACGCACGCACGCGCAGGGGCCTGGCGCTATGCTGGCGCCCCGCCGCGCACGTTGGCTGCCGGCGGTTTCTGGATTGTTCCCCCCATGTCTCTTCCCCTGAATGAACCCGGCTGGCTGTGGGTGCCGGTGGTGCTGTTTGCCGCTGCGGCGCAAACCGTGCGCAACACGGCCCAGCGCTCTTTGACCACTGAACTTGGCACCCTGCCTGCCACGCTGGTGCGTTTTTTGTACGGCTTGCCGTTTGCGCTGGTGTACCTGGCGCTGCTGTGCCTGTGGCTGCCCGCCGCGCGGGTGTTGCCCGACTTCAGCTTGGTCTATGTGGGCTGGATTGCGCTGGGCGCGCTGTTCCAGATTGCCGCCACGGCCGCGCTGCTGGTGGCCATGCAGGAGCGCAACTTTGCCGTGGCCGTCACGCTGGCCAAAACCGAGGTATTGCAGGTGGCGCTGTTCGCTGCCCTGTTTTTGCACGAGCTGCCCACGCCGCTGGCGCTGCTGGCCATGGTGCTGGCCACGCTGGGCGTGGCGGTGCTGTCGCTGCCCGCCGACCGGACGCAGTGGCTATCGGCCTCGGCCTGGCTGAGTCGTCCGGCGCTGTACGGGCTGGCCGGTGGCGCCTGTTTTGCGATTGCTACCGTGTGCTTTCGCGGTGGAGCGCTGGCACTGGGGGCTGCATCGCCCTGGGTGTCGGGCGCCTGGGGCGTGCTGCTGGCGCAGAGTTTGCAGTCGATAGGACTGGGCGCTTGGGTGGCACGGCGCACGCCCCAGGGCTTGGCGCCGCTGTGGCGTGCCTGGCGGGTGTCGCTGCTGACGGGGGCCATGGGCGCGGCGGCATCACTGGCCTGGTTCACCGCCTACGCGCTGCAAAGCGTGGGGCCGGTGCGCACGCTGGGCATGATCGAAGTGGTGTTCAGCTACTTTGTCTCGCGCCGCATCCTGAGCGAGAACCTGCTGTGGCAAGAAAAAGCCGGCATGCTCATGGTGGTGGCCGGCTTGCTGCTGGTGTGCTTGCAATAAACCTGTGCCTGTTGAACAGCGGCACCGCGCTGGTGATGCCGAGTTGTAAGTAAGGTTGTGCTTTTGTGGCACTAAATGTTACATTTAAATGAATGTTTACAGATCGGGCCATAAATTCGGCCATTTTTTGTTTTATCCCTATGGTCTGGGGGAATTTTTTCAGATAAAGAAAGACTGCCGATGCGAATCAACCTGCCTGTGACGGACGATGAATACGATTACCCCGCGCAGAGCATGTTGGTTTCCAGCACGGACACCAAGGGCGTCATCACCCATTGCAATACAGCGTTCATGGACGCCAGCGGCTATGCCTACGACGAGCTGATTGGCCAGCCCCACAACCTGATTCGCCACCCCGACATGCCGCCCCAGGCCTACAAAGACATGTGGGCCACCATCGGGCGCGGCCACGCCTGGACGGGGCTGGTGAAAAACCGGCGCAAAAACGGCGGCTTTTACTGGGTGCGTGCCAACGTCACGCCCATCATGGACGGCGGCAAGCCGCGTGGCTATATGTCGGTGCGCACCAAGCCCGGGCGTGCTGAGGTGCAGCAGGCTGAGGCGTTGTATGCGCAGTTGCGCGCCGACCATGCTGCGCAACGCCAAACCCTGCGTTTGCACCATGGCCGGGTGGTGTACCCCGGGCTGCGTGGCCTGTGGCAGCGTGTGGAGGGCATTTCTGCCACGCAGAATCTGGCGCTGATGCTGCTGGGCGTGGTCATCGTGGGCATGGTGCCGCGCTGGCTGGGTTGGCAAGGTGCGCTGGCCTGGGGAGCCGAGCTGGGTTTGATGCTGGCGGGCATTGCAGGCGTGCTGGCCTGGTTCCATGGGCGCATCGTGCGCGGTATGCGTGATGCCGGGCAATTTGCCCGCGACATTGCAGCCTGCAACCTGACTACCCAGCTCCAGAGCGAGCATTTCGCCCCCTCCTTGCGGTCATTGGCGGGCAATTTGCAACAAATTCAGGTCAATCTGCGTGCTGTGGTGGGCGATGTGCGCTCTGAAATTGCAGGCTTCATGGGCTCTGCCGATGACATTGCCCAGGGCGGCCACGATCTGTATGCGCGCACCGAAGCCCAGGCCGTGAGCCTGGAGAAAACCGCCTCTGCCATGGAAGAGCTGTCCAGCACCGTGCGCCAGACCGCCGATACCGCAGAGAGGGTCTCTGATGACAGCGCCCAAAGCGCCGAAGTGGCGCGCCGGGGTGGGCAGGCCGTGCAGCAGGTGGGCCAGGCCATGCAGGCCATCGAACGTTCTTCAAGCCAGGTCAGCGAGATCATTTCGGTGATTGAGGGCATTGCGTTCCAGACCAACCTGCTGGCGCTCAATGCCGCCGTGGAGGCTGCGCGTGCGGGTGAACAGGGCCGGGGTTTTGCCGTGGTGGCTGGTGAGGTGCGGGCGCTGGCCCAGCGCAGTGCCAGCGCGGCCAAAGAGATTCGCACGCTGATTGGTGCCTCGGCAGCGCAGGTGGCCGACGGTTCGCGCCAGATGGCAGAAGCGGGCAAAACCATTGCCGAAGTCGTGGCTTCGGTCTCGCGCGTCAGTGAGTTGGTGCACCAGATCAGCCTGGCCACCACCGAGCAGTCCGTGGGCATTGGCCAGGCCAACGAGGCCGTCACCCAGCTGGAGGCCGTCACCCAGCAAAACGCCGCGCTGGTGGAGCAAACCGCTGCCTCGGCGGATGCGCTCAAAAGTAACTCCACGGCGTTGTCGCGTTCGGTGCAGGTGTTCCTCCTGAACTGATGCGCGGGGGTAGTGTGCGGTTGTTTGTTGCTTATTTGCAACAAACTGTATAAAAAAGAGCAGTGCATGCGGTGTGTGGGGGTGCTGATGTGCCCGATTCCTATACTTGCGCGCACCTCACCACAGACCCCCGCAGCATGCGCACCAATTTGCCTGTCACGCCCCACGAATTTGATTTTCCCGGAGACGAATTGTTGATGTCCACCACGGACGCCAAGGGCACCATCACCCACTGTAATGCTGCCTTTGTCCGGGTCAGCGGCTATGCGATGGGCGAGCTGATGGGCCAGCCGCACAACATGGTGCGCCACCCCGATATGCCCCCCGAAGCGTTCAAGGACATGTGGAACACCATTGGCAAAGGCCGCAGCTGGGTGGGTGTCGTCAAGAACCGGCGCAAGGATGGCAGCTTTTACTGGGTGCGCGCCCACGTCACGCCACTGATGGAAAACGGCAAGCCCAAAGGCTATATGTCGGTGCGGGTCAAGCCCACGCGCGAGGAGGTGCGCGAGGCAGAATCCCTGTACCAGCGTGTGCGCCAGGAGCGCGAGTCGGGCAGGCACACTTTTTACCTGCATGCAGGGCGCGTGCGCCCCACGGGCTGGCGCGACCGCCTGGGGCGCCTGCAACGCGCCACCTTCACCGAGCGCTTGGTGGCCCTGATGCTGCCGCTGTGGGCGGCAGCGCTGGTGCCGCAGGCCATGGGCTGGATCCACAGCCCCCTGGCGCTGATGTTGCAGGCGGCACTGGTCATGGGCATCTCGGCCTTCATTGTGTGGCGCTTTCACCGCCGCATCACCCGGGCGCTGGCCGATGCCAACCAGGTGGCCATCGCCATCGCCGGGTGCAGCATTTCAGGTGACGAGCGCCGTATCCGCGAGCGCCATCCCATGGCCTTGCTGATGGAGCGTTTGCAGCAAATCCAGGTCAACCTGCGCGCCGTGGTGGGCGATGCCCGCAGCGAAATCGGCGCCTTTGGCCGCATTTCCGCAGAGATTGCCCAGGGCTCCCACGACCTGTCGGCGCGCACCGAGTCGCAGGCGAGCAGCTTGCAACAGACCGCAGCGTCCATGGAAGAACTCTCCAGCACGGTGCGCCAGTCGGTGGACACCACCGACCAGGTGCTCAAAGAAAGCGCGCACAGTGCCGAGCTGGCCCGCCGTGGCGGCGCTGCGGTGGCACAGGTCAGTGAGGTGGTGCAGGCGATCGAGCAATCCTCACGCAAGATGGGCCAGATCATTGCCACCATCGAGGGCATTGCCTTCCAGACCAACATCCTGGCGCTCAACGCCGCCGTAGAAGCCGCCCGCGCCGGGGAACAAGGCCGTGGTTTTGCCGTGGTGGCCGCCGAGGTGCGTGCGCTGGCCCAGCGCAGCGCCAAGGCAGCTGGCGAGATTCGCACCCTGATTGGTGAGTCAAGCGCCCACACCGAGCGCGGTGCGGTGCAGATGCAATCGGCCCGCCAGACGATTGAAGAGGTGGTGCAGTCGGTGGCCCACGTCAATGCACTGATGGGGCAGATCGGCATGGCCACGCGCGAGCAGTCGCAAGGCATTGCCCAGGTCAACGAGGCCGTCATCGACCTGGACCGCGTGACGCAGCAGAACGCTGCTTTGGTCGATGCCTCGGCACAATCGGCCAACGCCATGAGCCACAACGCTGCCGTTTTGGGGCGCACTCTGGCCGTTTTCCGGCTGCCTTGAGTCCGGCCAGGTGCGGCTGTGCCCGCGCGTTAC
>NZ_JAQUAL010000044.1:0-21423 GCF_028687295.1 Simplicispira sp. | reverse complement strand
GGCATCCCCACGACCAGCGCGGGGCGCACACCCTCTTGCGCAATCAGCCGGGCCAGTTCGATGAGCGCCGTGGGCGCATTGCCAATGCCCACGATGGCGCCTTGCAACAAGCCCAGGCGGTGGGCCTTGCGCATGGCCTGCACGGCGCGGGTGGTGTCCTCTTGCTGTGCCAGTGCGATCACATCGGCATCGGAAATGAACTGGTGCGTGCGCATGCCAAAGTGCGCCAGCCGTGGCTGCGACAGGCCCGAGCAAATCATCTCCACATCGGCCACCACTGGCGTGCCGCCACGCAGCATGGCGGCCATGCCCGCCTGCACGGCTTGGGGGTGAAAGTCCGTCAGGCCGTTGAAGTCGAAGTCGGCATTGGCGTGGATCATGCGCCGCACGATGGGCCACTGCTCGGGCGTGTAGGCGTGGCTTGGCACCTCGGCGTCGATGATGGCAAAGCTGTCGTGCTCAATGGCCTGCCCGGCGCGGGTGAGTTGCTCGGTGACGGTGTTGACGGTGCTCATGCGGTCAGCACCCCGTGGCTGTGCGGGTGGTGCTCGCCGTGCGCGGGGGCATGGCTGTGGCCATGGTCGTGCTGGTGCAGATGCACCACGGCGTCTGTGGCTGGTACGGGGGCATGGGTGTGCGCATGGCTGTGGCCGTGGCCCAGGTCGTGGGCCAGCTCGCGGTATTTGCAGCCGTCGCAGGGCAGGCGGCTGTCTTGCACGCCCGCCCGCAGATCGGCCACGCGCTGCTCCAGCAGGGCGAAGATTTCCTTCTCAAAACCAAAATACGACGCCTGCGCAAAACGCACCTGCGGGTATTGCTGGCGCAGGTGCTCCACCTGCCGGGCAATGCGCTGCATCAGCGTGCCTGTAAAAAGGTAATACGGCAGCACCACGACCTGCTTCATGCCCAGCTGCACCTGGCGCTGCACCACGCGCTCCAGCCGGGGCCAGGTGATGCCGGTGAAGGCCAGGTCCACCAGTTCGTGGTCGGTTTCTTCCATCAGCCAGCGCGCCATCTTGGCCACATCGCCATTGGCCTGACGGTCGGATGCACCCCGCCCCAGCAGCACCACACCGGTGGTGGTGGGGTCGGGCATGTCCAGCGTGGCCATGCACTGGCGCAGGTTGCGCCGCAACACGGCCAGGATGGGGTCGCAGGCCGTCAGGTGCGGGCCGTACAGAAACTCGGTGCCGGGGCAGTGGGCACGGGCGTGCTCAATGGCCTCGGGGATTTCCATCTTCACATGCCCGGCAGCGTTCAGGATCAACGGCAACACCAGCACCCGCGCGCTGCCCGCAGCCGCTTGCAGCAGCCCATCGTGCAGGCTGGGCGGGGCAAATTCGATAAAGCAGACCTGGATGTTCCAGCCCGGCTGGCGTGTGCGCCACTGCGCCACAAAGCGGTGGATTTCGTCGTTGCCCTCGCTCTCGCGTGAGCCGTGGCCGATGAGAAGAATGGTGTCGTGCTGCGTGGTCATAGGGGAGCGGGTTGGGTCGGAAGAAATTCCGGGGCAGGGGCGGGCGCGGCTTCGCTGGCACGCCGGAAGCGGTGGGTGAAAGTGGGGTCGTAGAGCTTGGACTTGGCCAGCTCGGGCCACTGGCGCGCGCCCAGCGTGGGGCTGGCAATGACCATGGCCTGGCTGACGATCTTGGCGTCGCGGCAGCGCTGGCGAATGTCGGCCAGCGTGCCGCGCACGATCTGCTCTTCACCCGGCCAGCTGGCCTTGTGGACAACCAGCATGGGCGCGTCCTCGGCCCAGCCCGCCGCGCGCAGTCCAGCCTCGACCTTGTGCAGCAGCGTGATCGACAAAAAGATGCACAGCGTGCAGTGGTGGCGCGCCAGCTCGGCCAGGGACTCGCCCTCGGGCATGGGCGTGCGCCCCTCCACACGGGTGAAGATCACGCTTTGCGTTACCTCGGGCAGCGTGAAGCTCTCCACCGCCGCTGCCGCAGAGGCCATGGCCGACGACACGCCCGGCACCACGCGCACCGGCACGCCCGCCGCGTCCAGCGGCTGCACCACCTCGATGAGGGCGCCGTACAGCGCCGGGTCGCCCGTTTGCAGGCGAATCACCGTGGTGTGCTGGCGGGCTTGCTCGATCAACCACGCCGCCATCTGCGCCAGCGTCATGTCTTTGCTGTCGGCAATGGTGCAGCCTGGCGGCGCCCAGCGGGTGGCCGCCGCGTTGACCAGCGACCCTGCAAACAGGATGGCGCCCGCGCGCTCGATCAGGCTGCGGCCTTTGACTGTGATGAGTTCGGGGTCGCCCGGCCCGGCGCCCACAAACCAGACCGTGCCGGTCACGCTGCGCGCAGCAAAGCGGCCACGCCAGCACCCGCACGGGGAGCAGCGTTGCCCGACACCAATCGCGCCACTGGCCCACGGGCCAGAAAAAACAGGGACATCATGAGAAAACCGGATTCGCCCAGACCCCTGCCTCCCCGCAGGTTCTGTGAAATGGGCGCGCAAGCGCACCCGCCTGTTGGCCGGTCTCCGGGCTGGCGAAAATGTCCCGTGAGCCCTTCCCGGATCGGCTGATCCAGTGGATATGTGACGCGGGGTGAAGGCCGCAGGCCTTCTTTCGCTTACCGTTGCGGGGGCAGCTCAGGTGGGGATGGCGTCCTGTGCCGGACGCCTCCTCCCTGATTCCCGTTTAACTGCACAGCCGCAATGGCGGTGCGAGCACCAAACGGGCGCGAGTATAGCGCCGCGCCCACGGGGGCCATGGCGCCAATAATGGCGCGCCATACCGACCGCGCCAGACCACTTGCAGGCGCTGGCGCCGCTGCATACCAAGGAAAAAACACCATGAACCGCACCGCAGAAGACTTGCTGCAGGAGCTGCTGTCGCTGGGCGCATCGCGCCGCATCGAAGCCCCCGGCCACGCCCGCATAGACCGCGCTGCCCTGCGCACCCTCTGCGCTTTTGCCAACGAGCCAGGGCAGGGCGGCGGCTACCTGCTGTGGGGCCTGGAGTCCGTGCCGCCCGATAGCGCCGCCCCCAGCGCCCCTGGCACTGGCGCCGCCCCGACAGCCCCGGCGGTGCCCAGCACCTGGACGGCCCCGGCAACGCTCGCAGACCAGGCCACTGCCCCCGCATCTGCCGTCCCCCAGGCCCAGCCCGCACCCGATGCGTCCACCACCACCGAGCCACCCCCGCGCTACCGCGTCGTCGGCGTGGCCCAGCCTGAGCAGTTGCAGGCCGAGCTGGCCCGGCACTGCGCCAGCGCCTTCAACACCGCGCTGCGCCCGCAGGTGCGCACCGAGCGGCTGGCCGGGCACACCGTGGTTGTCGCCTACCTGCCCGAGGCCGCGCCCGCCACCAAGCCGGTGTTTCTGGCGCACCAGGGCCTGCCGCGCGGTGCCTACCGGCGCATTGGCAGCAGCGACCAGCCCGGCACCGAAGACGATCTGGCCGCCCTGTATGCCGCCCGCCACGCCACCACGCTGGACGCTGCCGTGCTGCCCGATGCCCAGTGGCACGACATCGACCCCGCCGCGCTGGAGGAATACCGCCAGATGCGCCGCCAGGCCCACCCCGGCGCCGAAGAGCTGATCTGGAACGACCACGACCTGCTGCGCGCCCTGGGCTGCGCGCAAGGCGAGGGTGAACAACTGCGCCCCACGGTGGCCGGCATCGTGCTGTTTGGCACACCGCTGGCGCTGCGCCGCTGCCTGCCCATGGCGCGCATCGACTACATCCGCGTGCCGGGCCGCGTGTGGGCGCCCGACCCCGAAGCACCCTACGAAACGCAAGAGATCCGCGCCCCGCTGCTGGCCGCCATCCGCCGCGCCAGCAACGCCGTGCGCTACGAACTCACAGCCCCCGCCCCCGGCACCGACGGCCCCGCCGCCCACGACGACAGCCTGCCCCAGCGCGCGGTGCGCGAGGCCATCGTCAACGCCGTGCTGCACCGCAGCTACCGGCTGCAGGCGCCGGTGCAAATCATCCGCTACGACAACCGGCTGGAAATCCGCAACCCCGGCCACGCCCTCAAACCCAGCGCGCAGTGGGACGCACCCGGCGCACTGCTGCGCAACCCCCGCATTGCCGCCGTGCTGCACGACGTGCGCCTGGCCAGCACCAAAGGCTGCGGCATCCGCACTCTGCGCGAGCAAATGCTGGCCCACGACCTGCTGCCGCCCACCCTGGCATCGCAGCGCAGCGCCGACCAGTTTGTGGCCACGTTGTTGTTCCACCAGTTCCTTGGCCCCGACGACCGCGCCTGGCTGCGCCGCCTGACCCGCGAAGCCCTCAGCGACGAAGAAGCCCGCGCCCTGGTGCTGGTGCGCGAGTGCGGCCGCATCGACGCCGCCACCTACAGCGCCATCAACCGCAGCGACGCCACCACCGCCAGCGCCCACCTGCAACGCCTGGAGCAACTGGGCCTGCTGCAAGCGCACGGCCAGGGCGAGCGCGCCCACTGGCTGCTGGGCGCCCTGGCCCAGGAGCGCCTGGCCGAATTGGCAGCGCCCGTTGTTGCTGCGCTGCCAGTGGAGCCCATTCTGGAACAGGCACCACCTCCTGAGAATGGGCTGGAGCCTATTTTAGAAGGGCACCAGTCAAGCGAATATGGGCACCACATTGGGCTTGATAGGCTCCAGCCTATTGAAAATGGGCACCAGATACTGGGGTCTATTCCTGAGTCCATCCTCGCGCGCATCCCCGCGCCCGGCACCAAACCCCGCCGCGAAGCCCTGCACGACCTGCTGCGCGACCTGTGCGCCTGGCGCGCCCTGAGCTCACGCGAGATTGCCCTCGTCCTGGGCAAGCAAGACCACAAGAAACTGGTGCGCAACTACCTCAGCCCCATGGTGGCCAGCGGCGTACTGGCCTACACCCTGCCAGAGCAGGAAAACCACCCCGACCAGCGCTATACCGTGCCAGCACCAGCGCACATGCCATGAGAATTTGAAGCCAAATTGGCCTGTAAGCCGCGCAGGGTATGCGCAAGCAGCTATCAAAAAGTGACTGGTGACGGGGTGGTCTGCGATGCCCCTGCGGCAGTGAGCGCCTTGGCGCAGTCGTTCAGCTTGCGAACCCAGCCCTGGACAAGGCCCGCCCGCGCTTTACAGGACAATACGCCCCACCCCTCGCGGGTGTGCCCTGCCCTGGCGCAGCACCTTGCGGCCCGAACCTGTTTTGTCACTCTCCTTGCCTATCCACCATGAGCGCATTTCTTGAAGAACGCGTGCTGTCGGTTCACCACTGGACTGACCGGCTGTTCAGCTTCACCACCACCCGCGATACCTCGCTGCGGTTTTCCAACGGCCACTTCACCATGATCGGCCTGAGGGTCAACGACAAGCCGCTGCTGCGCGCCTACAGCATCGTCAGTGCCAATTACGAAGAGCACCTGGAGTTTCTGAGCATCAAGGTGCCCGATGGCCCGCTGACCTCGCGTTTGCAGCACATCCAGGTGGGCGACACCATCATCGTCGGCAAAAAGCCCACGGGCACCATCCTCATCGACTACCTGCTGCCCGCCAAGCGCCTGTACATGCTGTCCACGGGCACGGGCCTGGCGCCGTTCATGAGCGTGATCCGCGACCCCGAAACCTACGAAAAGTTTGAGGAAGTCATCCTGGTTCACGGCGTGCGCGAGGTCAAAGAACTGGCCTACCACGACTACATCACCCAGGAGCTGCCCCAGCACGAGTTTTTGGGCGAGCTGGTCAGCAAGCAGCTCAAGTACTACCCCACCGTGACGCGCGAGCCCTTCAAAAACCAGGGCCGCATCAACGACCTGATTGAGAGCGGCAAGCTGTTTGCCGACCTGGGCGTGCCCGCGCTCAACCCGCTGGAAGACCGCGTGATGCTGTGCGGCAGCCCCGAAATGCTGGCCTCGCTCAAGCACATCCTGGAGCAGCGCGACTTTGAAGAAGGCAACACCACGCGCCCGGGCGACTTTGTGATTGAGCGCGCCTTCGTCGAGAAGTAAAGCGCTGCGCCAGCACCGCGCCCCTGCGGCGCGGCTGGCGCACCCGGGCGGCGCTCAGGCGCCAGCGTCGTCCGTGGTTTCCTGGCCGTCCTCGGCGGCCGCCGCACCCTCACCGTCAATGCGCTGCATGTTGTCCAGCAGCTTGAGCAGGTAATGCAGGGTGTGCGCCATATCCCCCACTGAAAAATCTGCCAGCGCCTGTCCGTAGTAGCGGCGGATGTTGGGCTGCGCCTCGTCGATCCACACCTTGCGCCCCGATGCGGTCATGGTGATGCGCCGCGAGCGGCGGTCGCGGCCATCAGGGGCGTTGGCCAGGTGGCCATCGCGCTCCATGCGGCTGAGCAGGCCCGAGAGGTTTTGCCGGCTCACCATCAGGTAGCGGGCCAGATCGCCCACGTTCATGCCGTCGGCCGCTTCGGGCCGCGACAGCGCCCCCAGCACCGCCCATTGCTGCGTCGTCAGCCCCTGGGCCTCTACGGCCCGGGTGCCTGTTTTATGCAACATGTTTGCACATTGATAGAGACGAAAGAACAGCCGGTTGGCCAACTCCATCTTCGCGATTTCGGTATTTTTGCTAGGGTTTTCCACTATTTTTTCCTATTCGAGGTGGCTTGCGGAACATTGGCTGCAAGTCTAATATGCGTCAATGTATTGACATATGTGCTGTGCCCAAGGGCTTTCCCCAGCATAGCAATGCTCCCCCTCCCCTCAGACCTCTCTTGGAGAAGAATATGCAAAGATTTGATGGCAAGACCGTCATCGTGACCGGCGGCGGCGGTGGCATCGGTGGCGCCACCTGCCGCCGTTTTGCCAGCGAAGGCGCCCAGGTGGCCGTGTTCGACATGAACCTGGAGGCTGCTGAAAAAGTGGCCGCCGACATCCGCGCCACAGGTGGCCGTGCCACCGCCTTTGCCTGCAACATCACCGACCGCGCCCAGGTCGATGCCGCCGTGGCTGCGGTCGAGGCGCAGCTGGGCCCCATCGCCGTGCTGGTCAACAACGCGGGCTGGGACGTGTTCAAGCCCTTCGTCAAAACCGTGCCCGCCGAGTGGGCCAAGCTCATCGACATCAACCTGACCGGCGCGCTGCACATGCTGCACGCCGTGCTGCCCGGCATGGCGGCGCGCCAATATGGCCGCATTGTCAACGTGGCGTCGGACGCGGCGCGCGGCGGCTCCTCGGGCGAGGCGGTGTATGCCGCCTGCAAGGGCGGTCTGGTGGCCCTGTCCAAAACCCTGGCCCGTGAGCACGCGCGCCAGGGCATCACCGTCAACGTCGTCTGCCCCGGCCCCACCGACACGGCCCTGCTGGCCGGTGTGGCCGAAGGTGCCCGCGACCCGGCCAAGCTGATCGAAGCCTTCCGCAGCGCCATTCCGCTGGGCCGCCTGGGCCAGGGCGAGGACTTGGCCAGCGCCATTGCCTTCTTTGGCAGCGACGACGCGGGCTTTGTCACCGGCCAGGTGCTCAGCGTCTCGGGCGGTTTGACCATGCACGGCTAGAGATGTGCGCCCCCACGCCTTGGGGCGGCCCGACGGCGTGCTGTGTTTTCCCTCTGCGAACCCATTACTTGAAAGAACCCCATGAACTTTGAAGACATCCTGTACGAAGTGCGCAACGGCGTGGCCTGGATCACCATCAACCGTGCCGACAAGATGAACGCCTTTCGGGGCCAGACCTGCGATGAAATCATCCGTGCCCTGAACAAGGCCGGGTACGACCGCGACGTGGGCTGCATCGTGCTGGCGGGCGCCGGCGACCGCGCCTTCTGCACCGGCGGCGACCAATCGGCCCACAACGGCAACTACGACGGGCGCGGCACCATCGGCCTGCCCATGGAAGAACTGCACACCGCCATCCGCGATGTGCCCAAGCCCGTCATCGCCCGCGTGCAGGGCTTTGCCATTGGCGGCGGCAACGTGCTGGCCACCATTTGCGACCTGACCATCTGCTCTGACAAAGCCCAGTTTGGCCAGGTCGGCCCCAAGATGGGTTCGGTCGATCCCGGCTACGGCACGGCCTTTCTGGCCCGCGTCGTCGGCGAAAAGAAGGCGCGCGAAATCTGGTACCTCAACCGCCGTTACAGCGGTGCCGAGGCTGTGGCCATGGGCCTGGCCAACTTCTGCTTCCCGCACGACCAGCTCGATGCCGAAGTGCAAAAAATCGGTGAAGAGCTGTGCGAGCGCAGCCCCACCGCGCTGGCCATTGCCAAGCGCAGCTTCAACGCCGACACCGCCCACCAGGCGGGCATTGCGGGCTTGGGCATGTACGCGCTCAAGCTGTACTACGACACCGAAGAATCGCGCGAAGGCGTGAACGCGCTCAAAGACAAGCGCAAGCCCGAGTTTCGCAAATACGCCAAGTAAGCCCCAGGAGCCCCGCAGATGAACCCGAATCCCTACATCGACGAAGACCTGCAAGCCCTGGCCGAAACCGTGCGCCGCTTTGCCCAAGAGCGCGTGGCCCCGGGGTTCCAGGAGCGCGACCAGACCCGCGTGCTCGACCGCGCCCTGCTGCGCGAGATGGGCAGCCTGGGCTTCATCTGCCCCGAACTGCCCGAGCAGTTTGGTGGCCTGGGGCTGGGCTGCCTGGCCGCTGGTGTGGTGCACGAAGAAATCGCCCGCGCTGATCTGAGCTTTTCTTACCTGAACCTGCTGGCCTCGCTGAACGGGCAGATTTTGTCCAAGTACGGCCAGCCCGACGTGGTGGCGCCGTGGCTGCGCAAGCTCACGGCGGGCGAGGCCATCTGCGCCATCGCCCTGACCGAGCCGCGCGGTGGCTCCGACGCCGCCAACCTGCGCCTGCGCATCGAGCGCGATGGGGATTTTTACGTCATCAACGGCGAAAAAACCTCCATCTCCGCCGCTGACCAGGCCGACATCACCGTGGTGTTTGGCCGCACCGGCACGCCCGAGTCGGGCGCGCACGGCGTCACCGCCCTGCTGGTGCCCATGGACACGCCCGGCATCACCACCAACCGCTTTGACTGCCACGGCCAGCGCGCCATTGGCCGGGGATCCATCTTTTTCGAGAACGTGCGCGTGCCTTCCAGCCACCGCCTGGGCGACGAGAACAAGGGCTTTGTGCAGGTCATGCACGGCTTTGACTTCTCGCGCTCGCTCATCGGTCTGCAAGTGCTGGCCGTGGCCCGCGTGGCGTTGGACGAGACCTGGGAATACATCACCCAGCGCCAGGCGTTTGGCCAACCGCTGTCGGCGTTCCAGGGCGTGACGCACCCGCTGGCGCAGTTCGACACCGAGGTCGAGGGCGCGCGCCTGCTGTGCCTGCAAGGGCTGTGGCTCAAAGACAAGGGCTTGCCGCATACCGCCGAGGCGGGCATGGCCAAGTGGTGGGGCCCCAAGCTGGCCTACGACGCCATCCACCAGTGCCTGCTGTGCTACGGCCATGGCGGCTACGACCGCGGCCTGATGGAGCAGCGACTGCGCGATGTGCTGGGCTTTCAGATTGGCGACGGCACGGCACAAATCATGAAAACCATCATCGCCCGCACCCGCGCGGGCCGCCAGTTTGTGCCCGCCTGAAGTGCCCTATGCGCTTCAAAAAGAATAGCTGCTTGCGCACGCCCCATCAGACTTTAAGCATGAAAACTGCCTGAAACCGTTGCGTGGTGTGCGCAAGCAGCTCCTGTTTTTAAGAATATCAAGGAGACAAAACATGGAATTCGACGCCGTATTGCTGCCCCCCCGCCGTGCCCGCATGGTGGCCCAGGGCCTGTGGCATGACCGCACCATCAACGACGCGCTGGACGCCTGCGTGGCCCAGTGCCCCGACAAGTTGGCCTTGAGCGCCTACCGCGTGGAGACGGGCACCGTCACACGCTTTACCTACCGTGAGATGGCACAAATGGCCGACCGCATCGCCGTGGGCCTGCACCGCCTGGGCGTGCGCCAGAACGACACCGTGGCCTGCCAGCTGCCCAACTGGTGGCAGTTCACGCTGACCTACCTGGCCTGCTCGCGCATCGGTGCGGTGATGAACCCGCTGATGCACATCTTCCGCGAGCACGAGCTGAACTTCATGCTCCAGCACGGCGAGGCCAAGCTGCTGATCGTGCCCCAGGTGTTCCGGGGCTTTGACCACGCGCACATGGCCACAGGCTTGCAGGCCCACCTGCCGCACTTGCAGCAGGTGGTGGTGGTGGGCGGTGACGGCCCCGACAGCTTTGAAGCCCTGCTCACCACCCCCGAGTGGGAAAAAGAGCCCGATGCCCCCGCCATCCTCACGGCCCACCGCCCCGGCCCGGACGACATCACGCAGGTCATCTACACCTCGGGCACCACCGGCGAGCCCAAGGGCGTGATGCACTCGGCCAACACCGTGGTGGCCAACATCCTTCCCTACGCCCAGCGCCTGGGGCTGGGGGCGCAAGACGTGGTGCTGATGGCCTCGCCCATGGCGCACCAGACTGGCTTCATGTACGGCCTGCTCATGCCCATCCTGCTCCAGGCCAGCGCCGTGCTGCAAGACATCTGGGACGCGAAAAAAGCCATCGAGGTCATCCAGGCCGAAGGCGCCACCTTCACCATGGCCTCCACGCCGTTCCTGTCTGACCTGACCAAAACCGTGGCCGAAGCCCAGGCCCGCATCCCCACGCTGCGCACGTTTTTGTGCGCGGGCGCGCCCATTCCCAGCGCACTGGTCGAGCGCGCCCGCCAGGTGCTGCCCACCAAAATCATCTCCGCCTGGGGCATGACAGAAAACGGCGCCGTCACGTTGATCCAGCCCAACGACGATGACGAGCGCGCCTTCAACACCGATGGCTGCCCGCTGCCGGGCGTGGAGATCAAGGTGGTCGATGTCGATGGCAACGCCCTGCCCCCCGACCAGCCGGGCCGGCTGCTGCTGCGCGCGTGCTCCAACTTTGGCGGCTACCTCCAGCGGGCGCACCTCAACGGCACCGATGCCGACGACTGGTTCGACACCGGCGACCTGGCCCGCATCGACGCACGCGGCTACCTGCGCATCACGGGCCGCAGCAAGGACGTGATCATCCGTGGCGGCGAGAACATTCCGGTGGTGGAGATCGAATCGCTGCTGTACCGCCACCCGGCCATTGCCCTGGCCGCCATCGTGGCCTACCCCGACGAGCGTCTGGGCGAGCGCGCCTGCGCCGTGGTCGTGCCCAAGCCCGGCCAAAGCATCGACCTGCCCGGCATCGTCGAGTTTCTGAAAGCGCAGAAGGTGGCCCTGCAATACATCCCCGAGCGGCTGGTGGTGCGCGACGACCTGCCCTCTACCCCCTCGGGAAAGATCCAGAAGTTCCGCCTGCGCGAGATGATGCGCAACAGCGCCCTCTGAGACAGCCGCCCGCCCCCGGCCCGCTGGCCGGTGTGCAGGCCAATGGTGATTTTTAAGACAACCACAACGGAGATAACACCATGACTTTTTCTTTCTCTCTGGCCCGCCGCACGGTGGCCCAAGCGGCCCTGGCCCTGTGCGCCCTTGGCGCCGTGGGCGCTGCCCAGGCGCAAAGCACCCACTGGCCCACCAAGCCCATCCGTGTGGTGGTCGGCTTTGCCCCCGGCGGCAGCACCGACGTGATGGCGCGCATCGTCTCGCAGTCGCTGTCGGAGTCGCTGGGCCAGTCGGTGGTCATCGACAACAAGCCCGGTGCCAGTGGCAACATTGCGGCCTCGGAAGTGATCCGCGCACCCGGCGATGGCTACACCTTCCTGATCGCTCCCACCTCGGTGGAGACGGCCAACCCCTCGCTGTTCAAGTCCAGCATCCTGCCCTCGCGCGACCTCATGCCCGTGGGCGGCGTGGGCAAAACCCAGATGTACCTGGTGGCCAAGCCGCAGCTAGACGTGAAAGATACGCGCGATCTGGTGGCCATGGCCAAGGCCCAGCCGGGCAAGCTCTCGTATGCCTCTGCCGGTGCGGGCACGCCGCCCCACCTGGCCTGCGAGCTGTTCAAGCTGGCCACGGGCATCGACGTGGCCCATGTGCCCTACCGGGGCGCCGCCCCCGCGCTGCAAGACGTGATGGCCGGCCAGGCCGATTTTGTGTGCGACCCTGGCATCGCCTTTCCGCACATCCGCACCAACAAGGTCAAGCTGCTGGGCGTGGTCAGTGCCAAGCGCTCGCCCTTCTTCCCCGACGTGCCCACCGTGGGCGAGCAAGGCTTCAAAGACGCCGACCTGGACATCTGGTTTGGCATGTGGGCCCCCAACCACACGCCCGCCGACGTGATCGAGCGCATGAACAAGGCGCTGGCCAAGGCGCTGGCCCTGCCCACCACCAAGACGCGCTACGCCGACCTGGGCGCCGAACCCGTACCCCTGAGCACCACCGAGTTCAAGGCCCTGCTCAGCACCGAAGGCAAGCGCCTGTCCACACTGATCAAAGAGCAAAAAATCATCGTGGATTGAGGCCGTGCAGGCGGCTGGCGCACCGCGTGCGCTGGCAGCCACTGGCCTCCCAGCGCGCCGCAGCGCTCAGTCTGCTGCCGCCGTGGCGCTGGTGCGCTGGTGCAGCGCCCGCTCTTGCAGCGCGCGCGCGCACCCCGCCGACAGCAGCAGCACGGCGGAAGAAAAGTAAATCCACAGCAGCAGCGCCACCAGCGAGCCCGCTGCGCCGTAGGCCGACACCACCGCCGCCCCCGACAAATACGCCGACAGGCCGTGGCGCCCCAGCATGAACAGGCCCGCGCCCAGCAGCGCCCCCTGCGCCAGGTAGGGCAGGCGTGGCTTGGGATCGGCGCTGATGCGCATCAGGCCCAGAAACAGCGCTGCGGCAAACAAAAACGAGACGCCCTCGCTCAAGCCCAGCCACAGCAGCCGGTACGGCAGCAGCCCGCCCAGCCAGGCCGAGGCCACGGCCAGCACCGCTGACAGCAACATCGACAGCAGCAGCAAAAAGCCCAGCACCAGCACATAGGCCAGACCGCGCAGGCGCAGCACCACCGTGCTCCACCACGGCGGGCGCGATGAGGGCACGGGGTTGTCCTCCTGCCACAGCCGCGCCAGCGCCGATTGCAGCTCGGCAAACACCCCCGTTGCGCCCCAGAGCAACAGCAGCAGCGCAATCGCCGATGCCACCAGCCCCTGTGCAGGCGCCTGCGCACTGGCCAGCGCTTGCTGCACCACCTGGGCCGTGCGCTCGCCGGTGAAGGTGCGGATTTGCTCCAGCAGGTTGTGCTCCAGCAGCGCCCGGTCTATCCACCAGCCCAGGCCCGCCACCACCACCACCAGCAGCGGTGCCAGGCTGAGCATGCCGTAGAACGACATGGCCGCGCTCATGCGCAAGCCATCGGCGCCCAGCCACAGCTGCACGGCGCGCACCGGCCACCACGGCGATGGGGGCGCCTGCCCGGCGTCAGACACTGTGCACCTCAAAGCCCACCACGCTGCGCGTTTGCTGGCTGAACTCCACGCCAATGAGGTGGATGGGCTCATGGCGGCTGCGGTACTTGTCGGCGTAACCGCGCTGGAAAATTTGTGCCAGTGCTTTGCCCTGGGGCGCCAGCTCCACCACCTTGAACTCGAACAGATACACGTGGCCGCTGAATAGCACGGTCATGTCGATACGGCCATGGTGGGTCACGTCTTCGAGCCGGATGTCCAGCCCCAGCGCGGCAAAGTGGCTGTAGAAAACGCTGGCCCAGTAGCCCTCGTAGCGCGCAATCGGGCTGTTGCGGTACCAGTCGTTGGGGATGCTGGCAAAGAACGCGCCAAACAATGTGTGCAGCCCAGAAAAATCGTTGGCTTGCAGCAGGCGGTAGAGCTGGCCTGTCTGGCGGTCAGTGGCCGAGGTGCCGCCCTTCAATGCCTTGAGCAGTGCGCCGTTGAGGCTGGCCTGCACCTCCAGATTCGGGTATTTGAGCGTGTACTCAATGCGCGCGCCCATGGCAAATTCGGACGCAATCGTCAGGTAGCCCGCCTGGAACAGCAGCGCCTCGGGTGCCAGGGCATCGACATCGAAGGTGCTGAGCAAGTCTTCCATGGCCACGGTCTGGCCCAGCTCGGGGGTGAAGGTGTGGTGCTGGGTCAGCACATCAATCAAAAACGTGGGCGTGCCGGTCTCGAACCAGTAGGGCTTGAACTGGCGCTCCTGGAACAGCAACAGCAGGTCAAACGGGTTGTAAACACTCTGGCCCGTCCAGTTGTAGCCGTTGTACCAGCGGCGGATTTCGGTGCGATCCAGACCGGGCAGCTCCGGGGCAAACACCGTATCGACATCGGCATCGGTGTAGCCACACAGGGCGCTGTATTCGCAGGAGACGGTGATGTCGCGCAGGTTGTTCAGCCCCGAGAACAAGCTCACTTTGCTGAACTTGCTCACGCCCGTCAGCATGGCAAAGCGGATATGCGCGTCGGCGTCTTTGATCACCGAATACAGGTTGCGCAGGCCATCGCGCATCTGCCGTGCGGTATCGCTATCGGTGATGTTGTCCAAAATGGGCTTGTCGTATTCATCGACCAGCACCACTACGCGCTGACCGGTCTGGGCGTGGATTTGCTGCAGCAATTCGGCAAAGCGCCCCGATATGCTGCGCTGCGCACAGGCTACGCCCCAGCGTTGTTGCAGGTACTGCAAGGTTTCTTCGATTTTGATGTCCAGCGCCTCGCGGCTGTGCAGTACGCCAGCACCAAAGCTGATACGCACCACCGGGCTGCGCTGGCTCCAGTCCCAGTGCGCTTCAGCGTGCAGCCCGGCAAACAGGGCCTGATTGCCCTCGAACAACTCGGCTATGGTGTCGATGAGCAGGCTTTTACCAAAGCGGCGCGGGCGGCTCAGAAAGTAGTGCGTGCCCTCGGCAATCAGACGCAGGATGTGCGGCGTTTTATCGACGTAGTAACAGCCATCTTCGCGCAGCCGGGCAAAGGTCTGGATGCCAATGGGCAGCTTGCGGCGCGGCAACGGGGTGGGGCGGATGGGGTGCATGCAGGCCTTACGAAGCCGATTTGATCTTCATCTCGGCAAAGCGGTCTTTGTATTGCTTGACCTTGTCTTTCATCACCATGCCCAGCGGGTGGGTGGCCTCAATCACTTGCATCAGCCGCTGGGTGGTGAGTTCGGCACGGTCAGCCAGAAAGGCCAGCTCAATGCCTTCTTTGACAATGGATTCAATATCCGCCCCGGAATACTTGTCGGTGGCTTTGGCCAGCTTTGACAGGTCAATGTGTGTGTTCATTTTTTTGCGCTTTTCCAGATGCACCCGGAAGATGGCCTTACGTTCTGCTTCATTCGGAAAATCGACGTAAAAAATCTCGTCAAACCGGCCTTTGCGCAGCAATTCGGGCGGCAGGGCAGACACATCGTTGGCCGTGGCCACCACAAACACCTGGGTGGTTTTTTCTTGCATCCAGGTCAAAAAATAGCCAAACAGGCGCGTTGCTACTTCTGAACCTGCGCCGCCGCTGCCAATGCCGGAAAAGGCTTTTTCTACCTCGTCCACCCACAACACGCAGGGGCTGACGGCTTCGGCCACGGCAATGGCGCGGCGCATATTGCCTTCGCTCTCGCCCACGTATTTGCCCATCAGCGAGCCCATGTCCATTTTCAGCAGCGGCAAACCAAACAAGCTGGCCGTGGCTTTGGCGGTGAGCGATTTGCCGCAGCCGGGCATGCCCACAATCATCACGCCTTTGGGTGATTCGACGCCAAAATCCCGCGCCGCAGGCCAATCGGCAAAAATCCGGGACTTTTGCACCAGCCAAGGCTTGAGCTTTTCCAGGCCGCCAATGTCTTCCATTTTTTCGCGCAGCTTGACCATTTCCAGCAGGCCGCTTTTCTGGATGATTTGGGATTTTTCGGTTTGCACCAAATCAATGTCTTTGGCACCGATCATGCCGTCTTTTTGGTAGCCCCGGTTAATCAGCTGGCCAATTTCGTAACGGCTCAAACCCTGAAAAGCCAGGCACAGTTTTTTCAGCCCATTTTCATCCACGGTCACGCCGTAGGCATCGGCATATTGGGTAATGATGGCGCGGATAGCGACTTCATCGGGCAGCGGTACTTCAAACAGCGTGATGAATTTTTCCAGCTCGCGCGGTACGCATTTTTCAGAAGACACCAAAATAATGGTGACTTCCATCTCCGTCGATTCGAGTATTTTGGTGGTCAGCGCTTTGAGCCGCGCCACGGCCAGTGGCTGGTCGCGCAGGCCCATATGGGCATCGCGGATCACGATGAAATGGTGGGTCAGCTCTTGATCCAGTAGATTATCCAGCGCACCCGCCAAATCACACCATGCCATCAGCGGTTGCTTGGTATCAAACCGCACCAAGCCGCGCGCCATATTCCATTCGATGATTTTGCGCTCGGGTTCAATCTGGGCAATCAGCGTGTCCACCTCGGCATCGTCGTGGGTGATGATATGCAGAATGGGGTAATGCGATAGCGCGTGTGCGCGGAGGGTTTCTGGAAGGTTCATTTTCGAATGATAAGTTCTTATTAACTACCAAAAATTCCTCTGATTACAGAGACGGCGTCGACATGTACTTGTTCTGGTTTTTTATTTTCTTCAAATTTTATTATTTTTTCTTTTTTTTCTATCGAATTTTTGAGTGCTTCGTAATTATTTTTTAATTCTTCATAGAGATGAAAATAATTTATATTTTTCACCCAGTGCCCAGCTTCTGGTGGCGCATCAAAAATGGCGCCGACATCGTCGGGATGCACTTCTACTTCCAGCGCGGCGCACAGTGCCATAAAAAGCGCTTTATCTTCGGCGTGCTGGGAAATGGCATCAGCCACAGCGCGGGACAGTTCTTGCAACTGCCGTGATTTGAACCAGCGCTCCAGTTGTCCTGACCGCGCCAGTGAGACGATTTCATCTGTCAGGTTGTCGCGCAGCGCTTCCAGCGTGGTGACTTTGGTGCCATTGATCGGCAGATCGAATTTGATAATTTTGATGGCCATGGTGTTATTTCTCTGTGCAATAAATAATCATATTTCTATAGAATTTTTCAAAATTTCTTCAAGTTCTAATCGAAATTGCTTGTCTTTGAATTCAACAGGAGATATTTCAAAATTGGCGTTGAGCCGATCTTGCCAGTTGGCTGCTGGATTCTGGGTGTCAACGAGCATTTTTTTGATGACGGATTCCATTTTTAAAATTCTATTGCGAGCAAACTCCCGTAGTGTTTCATGTTCAACTTGAAGTTCTTGGTAAAGCTCAAAATACTTACCGCCTTTGAAATGCTGCCCCGCTTTCGGCGGCGCATCAAAAATCGCGCTGGCATCAGCGGGATGCACTTCCACTTCCAGCACCGCGCACAGCGCCAAAAACAGCGCTGTGTCTCCGGCGTGCTGGGAAACAGCAGCGGCCACGGCCTGGGCCTGGGCCTGCATTTGCCGTGATTTGAACCAGCGTTCCAGTTGCCCCGAGCGTGCCAGATTGACGATTTCGTCCGTCAGGTTGTCGCGCAGCGCGTCCAGCGTGGTGACTTTGGTGCCGTTGATTGGTAAATCAAACTTAATGATTTTGATGGCCATTTTGATAAATGTTAATTCTCAAGAGAATAAAGAATTGCAATGAGTTGATTTTTAGTAATTGGGTTTTTGTTGTCGAGTAGTTTTTCAACAACAACTCCGCTGAATGTTGCGCTTATATCAAATCTACCTTTGTTGGTCTCTACTGTTACAAGCGTTTGGCCTGCGGTCACAAGAGCCCCTTCGCGTATTGCCCATTTTTCAATGTATCCCGAATTTCCGATAGAAATTGGTATTTTTATTTCTGTTATTTTTGATTCCCAGATACTTTTCGGGTTTTCTTGCATCGATTCATAAGACTTTTTGAGTTCTTCGTACAGCTCAAAATATTTACCGCCTTTGACATGCTGTCCGGCCTTCGGCGGTGCATCAAAAATCGCACTGACATCGTCTGGATGCACTTCCACTTCCAGCAAGGCGCACAGCGCCAAAAACAGCGCCTTGTCTTTGGCGTGCTGGGAAACGGCAGCGGCCACGGCCTGGGCCTGTTCCTGCATTTGCCGCGATTTGAACCAGCGTTCCAGTTGCCCGGAGCGGGCCAGTGGAACGATTTCGTCCGTCAGGTTGTCGCGCAACGCTTCCAGCGTGGTGACTTTGGTGCCGTTGATGGGCAAATCGAATTTGATGATCTTGATGGCCATACCTGTTTCCTTTGCCCATCAGAACCAAGAGGGCACGAGGGATTTCGCAAAATTGACAGCACCCTGCGCCACACTCTTGGCCGCCGACACCACCGCCCGCGCCCCGGACTTGGCCAGTTCCACACCCTTGTGAATCACTTTACCTGCGGCGCTGCCTGCGATTCGGCCCACGGTATCGCCTAAAAATTCGCCCACCTTGCGCCCCAGCGGTGCGGCAAACGGCGCCAGAAACGGAATCTTGGCGCCCAAGGCCATGCCCAGCTTGTGCCCCATTTCGCCACCAATTTTTCGGCACACCACGCGCGTGGTGCTGACCAGCGAAGCTGTGGCGGTTTCGGCCATGCGGTCGATGGCCTCGCTGGCGTCCAGTTGGCCAGTGCCGACGGCATACAAGGTGCGGGCGTTTTCGGTGCCAATAAAGGTGTTCTGGGCAAACCATTCGGGAATCAGCTCGCCGCGCTCTTGGGCCTGGCGCAGGTCGCCGCCCAGCAGGCCCTGGCGGGTGGCAATGTCGGTGGCAATGGCCAGCGTGGCTTGCAGGCCGGTGGCGCTGTTCACATCCAGTTCACCGCGCAGCAGCTTTTGCGCCAGTGCGGCGCTGTGGGGTTGCTCTTGCAGCCACACGTCCACTGCGCTGCTGGCCCACTGGCGCGCGCCGTCTTCCAGCACGCTGCCAGCGGTGTGCAGCAGTTGCTGCTGTTCCAGGTCTTTGGCAAAGGCAATGCGGCTGATGTCGTTCCAGTCGCGCGGGCTGGCGGGGGTGCCCTCGGCGCTGGTTTGGCCGGAGAGCAGTGCGCTCAGGGCGGCCACGTCGGCGGGGCTGGCCTGGTGGTCGCTGGCAATGCGCTCGATCTGGCTGGCAACCCAGCTGCTGCGCGATTTGCCCTGTTCCACATGGGCGCGCAGGTCGGCGCGCAGGTGGTGGCTTTGTTGCAAGTAGCTGGTGATGCTGTCGGCGGTGCTGCGCGCAGCTTCGGGGCTGGTGCCGGTGCGCTGCACCAGGGCATCGGCCAGCCAGTCGTTCAGCGCCTGGCTGGCGTCGCGCTGGGCGTATTGCAGCACCATCTCGGCCAGCAGGGTGGCCACGGGCTGGGCGGAAGGAGCGTTGTTCGGGGTGCTGGGTGTGGGTGCGGCGGTCATGCGCTGTCCTTGGGTTGCAATGGATAACGCAAGCCTACCCGAGCAACCCGACAGGGTGTGTCGCAGCGCCCCGCAGCGCCGGGTTGCCCACGGTGGCGCTGCCCAGCATCAACGGATTTTCACTCTTGAATTAATAGCTGTTAGCGCACGCCAGTCAAGGGCTGGAGACTGATTTGATACTAAAAACTACAGGTTCGGCCCCAGCAGGCGGCGCAGCGCCGCTTCGTCCAGGCCCCGGCGCTGGGCCAGGTCGCGCAGCTGGTCTTCGCCAATCTTGCCGACGTTGAAATACACCGCCTCGGGGTGGCCAATATAGAAGCCGCTGACGCTGGCGGCCGGGTTCATGGCCAGGCTCTCGGTCAGGCTCATGCCGATCTCGTGGGCTTGCAGCACACGGAACATCTCGGTCTTGGCGCTGTGGTCGGGGCAGGCGGGGTAGCCGGGCGCGGGGCGGATGCCACGGTATTGCTCGGCCACCAACTGCTCGGGTGTGAGTTGCTCATCGGCGGCGTAGCCCCACAGGTCGGTGCGCACGCGCTGGTGCAGGCACTCGGCAAAGGCTTCGGCCAGGCGGTCGGCCAGGCTCTTGAACAGGATGGCCGAGTAGTCGTCGTGCGCGTCGATGAACGCCTGCTCTTTTTTCGCGATGCCCAGCCCGGCGGTGACGGCAAACAGGCCCGCGTAGTCGGCAATGCCACTGTCCTTGGGCGCGACAAAGTCGGCCAGGCAGCGGCTGGGGCGCGTGATTTTTTCGCCATTGGGGCCGTCGTCGGCGTGCTTTTCGGTTTGCTGGCGCAGGCCGTACCAGGTCATGGCCACTTCGCTGCGCGTGTCGTCGGTGTAGAACTCGATGTCGTCGCCCACGCTGTTGGCGGGCAGCAGCGCCATCACGCCGCTGGCCTGCAACCAGCGGCCTTCGATGATTTTTTTCAGCATGGCCTGACCATCGGCAAACACGCGCTGCGCCTGCTCGCCCACCACGGCGTCGGTGAGGATGGCGGGGTACGGCCCGGCCAAATCCCAGGTCTGGAAGAACGGCCCCCAGTCGATGAAGGCGGCCAGCTCGGCCAGGTCAAAGTTCTTGAACACGCGCCGGCCCAGCGCACGCGGCACCGGGGGCTGGTAAGCACCCCAGGCGATGGGCGTTTGGTTGGCGCGGATTTTGGCCAGCGGCCACAGCGGCGTCTGCTTTTTGTTGGCGTGCTGCTGGCGCACTTTGTCGTAGTCGGCGTTGATCTCTTGCACGAAGGCGTCGGCGCCATCGCCCAGCAGGCTTTGCGCCACGCCCACGCTGCGGGACGCATCGGGCACATAGACCACGGGGCCGTCGTAGTGCGGGGCAATTTTCACGGCGGTGTGTACGCGACTGCAGGTGGCGCCGCCAATCAAGAGCGGGATTTTTTTGACGCGGAAATGCTCGTCCTTGTGCATTTCGGCGGCCACGTACTGCATCTCTTCCAGGCTGGGCGTGATCAGGCCCGACAGGCCGATGATGTCGGCCCCCTCGGCCTTGGCGCGCGCCAGAATTTCATGGCAGGGCACCATCACGCCCATGTTGATGACTTCAAAGTTGTTGCACTGCAAGACCACGGTGACGATGTTCTTGCCAATGTCGTGCACATCGCCCTTCACGGTGGCGATGACGATCTTGCCCTTGGTGCGCACGTCGCGCCCGGCCAGCTCGTCCTGGCGCTTTTCTTCTTCGATGTACGGAATCAAATGCGCCACGGCCAGCTTCATCACGCGGGCGGATTTGACCACCTGCGGCAGGAACATCTTGCCCGCGCCAAAGAGGTCGCCCACCACGCTCATGCCGGCCATCAGCGGGCCTTCAATAACATGTAAAGGTCGTCCACCTTGTGCCAGGATGGCGCGGTAGGCCTCTTCGGTGTCTTCGGTGATGAAGTCGGTGATGCCGTGTACCAGCGCGTGTTCCAGCCGCTTGGCCACGGTCACGGGCGCTTCGGGTGTGCCGCGCCATTCCAGCTTTTTGCTCTCGTCCTTGGCGCCGCTTTTGGCGGTTTCGGCCACTTCGACCAGGCGCTCGCCCGCATCGGGGCGGCGGTTGAGCACCACGTCTTCCACGCGCTCGCGCAGCACGGGTTCGAGGTCGTCGTACACGCCCACCATGCCCGCGTTGACGATGCCCATGTCCATGCCCGCCTGGATGGCGTGGTACAGGAACACGGTGTGGATGGCCTCGCGCACCGGGTCGTTGCCCCGGAAGCTGAAAGAGACGTTGC
>NZ_JAQUAL010000043.1:0-21512 GCF_028687295.1 Simplicispira sp. | reverse complement strand
GCCGGTGTAGCTCAGTCGGTAGAGCAGCTCATTCGTAATGAGAAGGTCGGGTGTTCGATTCATCTCTCCGGCACCAATACAGCAAAGGAAACCCCGCTATCTTTTTGGTAGCGGGGTTTTTGCTTTTGGGTTCCATGTAGCCACCATGTAGCCACCGGTACAGGGTTTCTGCACTTTTTGGGGGCCTGCACCGCCTGCACTTTGCTGGTGCTGGTGGCCGTGTTGGCCAGGCAGTGGCACCAGGTCAGCAGCTCGGCGGCGTTGCGCAGCAGTGCATTGCCGACACCATCGCCAGCAGTAGGCGCACGGTGCTGGCGCTGGTCGATGTGGTGGGGGTCACTTTCTTTTTTGTTGGCATTTTTGTTGGTACTTTTGACCAAAACAGCCATACCACATAGGCAAATTCGATTCCTCAACAAGGAACCGAACTACCAACATCGGTACCAGCCAAAGAAAAACCCGGCACATGGGCCGGGTCTGGAAAGTTGAGCGGGTTTAGGGTTTAGGTGCTTTAGCAGCGCTTCCACAATTCAACTTGAGCGGGGCGAATTACCCCTTGTGGGCTGGGCCCTGGGAGTACCTACTGGGGGTGGCGCTGGTGGCCGGGCCATCACATCACCCCCTAAGCAAAAGTTGGTGAACACTCCGTGAGTGCGGCTCGAATTACCCGTACTGGGGAAAGCCCAGGGAGAACCTATTGCCTGGCGTACAGGCGCCAGTGCAGCGCCACGGCCTGCGGGCACGGTGGCAGTGGTGCTGCCTTGGGCATCCTGGCCGTGTGCCAGGGGCTGGGCAGTTGGATGTGAACATCGGCAGCCAGTCTGTGGGCCAGCGCCAGCGATATGCCGTAGTGCCTGGCGATCTTGCGCAGGCTCCAGCCGCGTACCCGATCTGCCTTGATAGAGGCGTCACGCTGGGCACGGGCGGCAGGTGTGGGGGCACGGGGCATGGCGGTTGTCAGTAAGTTGCAGGGCGGCTGTGTAGGCCTGTCACGGGGCACGAATTACCCGCATTGGACAAGCCCCGGGAGTACCTTGCGCGCGTCAGCAGCGGCACAGCATCCACCAGGTGGCCGGGTCGGCCTCCACGGTGGCATCGTCGGCCAGGCCCGGCTCGTCATCGGCTGGCGCAGACAGAGGTGCCAGCAGCGATGCACTCCAGCGTGCGCGCCACGGGCCACGGTCGGCGCGGTAGAACAGAACAGGCTCTGCGCCCACGGCCTGGGCCTGGCGCTGCGCCTGCGCCCACCACTGGGCCACCAGGCCGGGCGTGATGGTGGCGTACCTTTTGCACTCCATTGACCAGCCAGGCAGGCCCTCCAGGTCGTCCTCGTCCTTGAGGCCGCGCACGCGGCGGGCGATGGGGTAGCCCGTGATCTCAGACAGCAGTCGGGCCAGCTCACGCTCACCGCTCTTTCCCTTGTCTCGGCTCATGCCTGCCATGGTCAGACCGCCCCCACGGTTTGCAGGCGGTGCCACACAGCGGCGACGGCCTGGGCATCGGCCAGGTTGTAGGCGGCAATGTCGTCGTGCTGGCCAGCCTGCCAGGCGTCGAACACCTTGGCGCCGTCCATGCCGCCTTCCTTGGGGCTGGGCAGGCCCAGAGCACGACAAAGGCTGTCCAGCGAGATGCGGCCACCGTAGCCAGCCCACAGCAGCATGGTGCAGACAGGGCCACGACCAGGCCGGGCGCTCGGGGGCGGCAGCCATCGGGGGATGCGCAGGCCATGCACGGCCATGCGGCGCCACAGGAACGGCACGTCGAATGCGGCGTTGTGGGCAACGATGCGATGGTCGTCCAGCGGAAATGCGCTGCTGGCGCTGGCGCTGGTAGCCAGCTTGTGGCATTCGTCGCGCGTCCAGCCATCCACCACGTCGATGAACTCTTGCAGCAGCGCAGCTTCGGATTCACCCACGGCACGGCAGCGCACCCACTCGCGGCCATCGCCATCGGTCACGGCCACGCTGACGATCTCGCCAGCGGTGCCCCCGTCCAGCGATTGTTTGCGCCATGCGTCCTGCGCTGCGCCGTCGGCCTCGCTGGCCCACCAGGCGGCGATGCTCTCGGGCTTCTTCAGGGTGGCCGGGGGCTTGATGGTGGCGCGCACCTGCGCCAGCGCATCGTGGTGTTGGCTGGGGATGCTCTCAATGTCGAGGTACAGATTCATGGTGTTCTCCGGGTCAGAAGGGGATGTCATCGGCCATGTCGGCAAAGTCGGGCACAGGCTCGGTCGCGTAGGCGGGCGGCTCGGGCATGGCCTGGGCTGGCGCTGGTGCTACTGTTTTGGTAGCTGCTTGCGCTTGGCTGGCGGGCGCTGAGGGCTGATTTGCTCCAAGGGCAATGGTCTTGGGTGGGGTCAGGCGCTGGTATTCGGGGCTGGCCTCGATCTGCTCTTGCAGCTTGCGGTGCAGTTGCGCGAATGCCGACCAGTCGGGTGTGGCGCTGCTCATATCCCAGAACAGCAGCGGTTCAGTGCCAGCGTGGACGGCAAGGCCCTTGGGCGGGCGCATGAGCGCTGCAATGTTGCTGTACGTGCGGTCGCCTTTGGTGGTCGTGATGACGCTCACGAACACGGTGGCGCCCAGCACGTTGTGCATGTCGAAGGCGCGCAATTCCTCGGGGGTGAAGTCACGGCCACGGGCGCCTGCCAGGTCTTTGCGCAGGGCTGATTTCTCGTGCAGTGACAAGGTGTAGCGCTTGCTGAGCACATAGGGCTGCCCGTCATCACGCCGCACCTCATCGCTCAAGACTTCAAATCCCATGATGGCCTTGCGCGCGGTCTTGATCTCGCCGTTGTAGTCGGCTGTTTGCGTGCCCGCGTCAACGATGCGGCACACGCGCGCCAGGTAGGAGCCGGGGGGGCAGGGTTGGTAGTTGCTGGTGGCGTTTTCTGAAACGATCATGGTGTTTTTCTCAGTGGTTGGTTGTTTTTGGACGTGGCTCGGTCTTTGATGGCGGTCGTTTTTCGGTCTTGTGGGGGGGTGCTCAGGCGCTGCGCACGGCCTGGGCGAGTTGGTCGTACAGGCGCTGGCCGGTGTCGCAGCGCTCGCCGCGTCCAGCGCCAGCGGTTTTGCAGGTGGTGCAAGTCCAGTGATGTGCCAGGTAGATGGCATCCAGGCGGCGCCATGCAGCATCCAGGTGCAGCCACACGCGCGGGGCTGGTGGTGTCGGTGGCAGTGCTGCTGGTGCTGGGCGCGGCGCTGGTGGGAGGCAGGCGCGCAGGTACTGGTACAGGCTGGCGCGCTGCTCGGGGGTGGTGGCCTGCACGTCCTGCACCCACTGCGCCCGGGCCTGGGGGTTGGCGCCGGTGCGGTCGCAGTACGCCTGGGCCAAGGTCAGCAGGCGGGCGTGGCCGGGGTCGGGTGCAGGTGCTTGTGGGTGCGTAGCCACCCCGTGGCTACTGGCTACAGTGGCTACGCTGGCTACGCTGGCTACAGCGGCTACAGATTGGGCCGGGTCGTTAGCCACCGTTTTCGATGCGTGGCTAATGGCTAATGTGGCTAATCCGGCTAATTTGGCTAACGCCTCGGGGCTTTTGGGGCTGTTTGGCTGGTTTTCGTTAGCCAAATTAGCCACGTTAGCCGGATTAGCCATTAGCCAGGCGTTGTCAGCCGTGGTTTGTGCGGTGCTGCGGATGGCGCCCAAGTCCAGGTCAAACACCACGGCGCACCTCCCATTCCTTGCCTATGGGGCGGATGTAGCCGCGTCCTGCCAGTTCCTCCAGCAGCAGGCCAATGCCCTTGGCCTTGAGACTGCGCACGGCGCGTGGTGTCTTTTGCAGCACCAGTGCCGCGCTGACAAACTGCCCCTGCGCCTGCATCCACTCCAGCAGCGTGCGCAAACGCTTGTCTGCCTGCTGCTGCTTGCCCGTGCCCATCAGGCGCAGATGCTCGTTCAGGTAGAAGCCCACGATCTGGATGGCACCGTCCATGGCCTGGGCGCCCACCTCCAGCGCCTCAGGGTCGTTGAACAGGGTAATCACGCCAGCAATGCGCGCGGCCTGTTCTGCGGCCTTGGATGCGAACGGGCGGGCGTCTGCCAGCTCTTTGCCGTCTGCCTGTTCGGCCTCAATGGCGTTGTAGAACGCAATCCACAGCGCACGGGCCTGGGCGTCGAGGCTCAGGCCACGGGGATTCAGCTCGCAGCCGTCGCCACCCTCGTACAGCGTGGGGGTGGTATCCAGCAAGCGGGCCATGCACGCGGCGTAGTCCTGCACCGCTGGGTGGTCGGCAGGGTTCTCGCCACGGTAGGGGCGCTGGCCGGCCATCGTGATGGGCTGAGCGATCAGGCAGCGCGCCAAAAAGCCCTGACCATCGGCCAGCGGGTCGGCCAGCAGTTGGCGCAGCAGCAATGGCTGCACCATGATGCTGAGCGACAGGCGGCGTCCCAGCAGCGAACTGAAACCGCTGCCGCCACGCATGATGGTCAGGGACTCGCCACCCCACGACTTCAGGTAAAACGCCAACGAACCCATGC
This sequence comes from Simplicispira sp., assembly GCF_028687295.1. Classification (NCBI taxonomy): domain Bacteria; kingdom Pseudomonadati; phylum Pseudomonadota; class Betaproteobacteria; order Burkholderiales; family Comamonadaceae; genus Simplicispira; species Simplicispira sp. The sequence goes on along the minus strand of NZ_JAQUAL010000043.1, from coordinate 17,036 downwards.
GGTTTGCATCCTTCATGCTGTGCCCGCCGAAAATCTCGCCGCCTTCCGCGCTGAAAACACCCAGACTGCTTTGGCCCTTGAGCAAACGGGCGGCACCCTCCACCGTGGCGTTGCTCAGGGTTAGGGTCTGCAACTTGGGCTCCTGGGGTTCGGGGTCGCCCTTCTGGCGCGCGGCCAGTTCCTCCCGGTACGCCTCCATGGCGTGGTGGTGCTTGCGCGACTGAATCTTGCTGCGGCGTGCGATCTCCACACAGGCCACGTCATCCACACCACTTTTGCGGTCGCCGCTGGCGCCGGATGTGACGATGAACAGGGACAGCGGCTTGCGCTGGCCATGGGGCAGCACCACGTCTGCCAGGGGCTGCGCGGCCAGGGCAGCAGCCGCCAGCACACTGCCCCCGGCCATGGCATCCGGGGCCTGCACGGTGTCTGCGATGGCCTGGGCGGCGTGGCCCAGCACATCGCCCAGCGCGGCAAACGGAAACGGCTTGGGCGCTTCGGTGTCGCCGCAGTCGTCGTCCAGCGCGATCAGCTCGGGCCACCAGTCATCGGGCGGGGTGCCACGGGTGGCCAGCTCTTCCAGGTCGTGGATTTGGGCTGCCAGTGTGGCGGCGGCGTCCGAGGTCTTGGCGGCAAGGGCTGCATCCCCGGCTTCAACGGCGCGGGCGGTGCGGGCGTCCAGCTCGGCCAGTTCGCGGCGCATGGCCTGGGCCTGGGCAGCGCAGTCGTTGCGGTAGCGCTGGGTGGTGGCGTTGACCTGCGCCAGCTCGGCGGCGGCGTCGTGGTGGGGGTCACGGGCGTTCATTGCTCGGCCTCCTTCGCTGCGGCGCCTGCCGCGTCGAGGGCGTGAATCAAAACATCGATGCGCTGATTGGCCAGGGCCTCAATTCCGGCAGCCATGGCCTGCAAGTGAATTACCTCCAGTTCGGTGGCGGTGCTGGCCGAAAAAGCCAAGTTTGAGATGTGCAGCAGCGTGGCCAGGTCGGCATCTAGCGCTCGGACGGCAGCGTGCAGGGCGTCGGTGGTGCTCATGCTGCACCGCCTTCCAGCGATTGCAGTCGGCGCAGGGCCACCAGCCCTTGACGCAGTTTGCGTGCTGCTGCCGCGTAGTTGTGCCGTGCGGCGTACCAGCGCGCCATGGCGCAAGCGTTGACGGCCTCAAAGTGCAGGGCAACGGTATCGGCGGGGGTGGGGAAAAGTGCGGGCGCAGTGCGGCCCTGGGGGGTGTTAGCCATGGTGGCTCCTACTGAACAGGTAGTAACCCTGCCGCTCATCGCTTCCGACGATGGGTGGCAGGCCGTGTAGGGTCGGAAGACCGGCAGTAGGCACCGGCGCACCCTCGCGGGTGCCCCCACACGGCCCGCCAAAAAGGAAAGCCATGTGTGCCATGCGCAGCGCATGGGCGTAAAAAAGCCGCTGTCCAAATTGGGCGCGGCTGCTGCGCCTACTGATTTCCGGGCTTCCGACCCGTAGTGCTTTGCAGCACCGACGCGAACTTTATCACGGCCCCAGCCCGAAGGCGAAGCACACCAGATGCGCAGCATGGTGTTGTTCGCCGCGCTCTCCAGCGCCAGCCCGGCGGCGTAGGCCGTCACAACCAACGCCAGCATTACGCGGCCCCCAGCAAGGCACGGATGGCAGCCACGGGCCAGCCCAAACGGCCATGAATGCGAACAGGGCGCAAGGGGCCATCCTCGTTGCAGGCCCAGCCGCGCAGGGTTTGGGGGCGGCGTTGCAGGTAGTGTGCGGCCTGCTCAGTGGGAACGGTGGGGCGGTTGACCAGCTCCAGCGGTGGCCAGGTCTGGGCGGTGGTGGCAGCGCTGTGGGTGGCGCTGCTGTGTTGGGCGGGTGTCGATTGCATCGCTTTGCATTCCGTGGTGTTGGTTTGCAGCGATGTTTTTCCGGGTAGGTTGATTTCTCCTACCTTATCGGCTCTGGCGTCCGCTTATCGGCTCTGGCATCCGCTTATCGGGCGTTTGTCATGCGCTCGATGGCCTTGCGCAGAGATTCAAGGCCCGCAGCTTTGGTGTTGCCTGTTGAGTCGTAATAGTTGAATCCGTCCGCAAGAACCTGGGCAATTTCTTGAGGCTGGTTGGCGTGCCATACCTCCAGAACATCGCGGGCAGTGGGCCGGGGTTCTCCAGCGCGATGCGCTGCGCTCAGAACGTTGAACAGGGGTAACGTGTAGCCCCTGTATCGGGCGGGGGCTGTCACACGCCAGGCAGGCGGCTCGCTGGTGCTGGCTGTTGTCACTGGTGCATCGCTGGCGCTGGTAGGCGCGGCGGTCTGGGCTGGCGCTGGTGGCTTCGCTGCTGTGGCAGGCGCCACCCCTACGGCCTTGAACCATGCCGCGATGTGGGGGCTGGGTTCTTCGTCCTGACGTGCCAGCCAGGCGGCGAAGTCGTGGGCGGTGATGTGGTGCAGCGTTACATCCCGATATTGCGCTGGCTGGGTGTAGGCATAGAACCTGCCGCCACGGGTGTATTGGTCAGGCCAGCTTCTCGTGGATGAAGTTGGAAAAACATCTTTTTCTGAACTTACTTGAACTGTCTCGGTGGTCGTCGTGTGCTCGATGGCCCCGGCAGCCAGCGCCAGCTCGATCAGTTTGCACCAGGTGGCGGCTTTGCTGCGCCGGGTCTTCATGTCCAGGCCATCGCGCCAGGCTTGCAATGATGCCAAACGGTCTGGAGTGATGGTTTTGGGCCAACCCTGGGCAGGGTCAAAGTTCAGTATCCGTGCAGCTTCAATCAGGTGCAGTGTCATGTGCGCCCCTTCATGGCGCCCTTCAAATGGTGCCCCAGCAGGCGGGTGAAGGTGTCCCGCTTTTCAGCCCGGTTTCGAGGCGGGCCTATCTGGGGCGTAAACGGGTCAGGCGTGGGCGTTGTCTCGCGTCACTGCCACGCGCAGGCCAGCAGCGCCCAGCACGGCCAGCAGCGTTTTTACGGTGGGGTTGCCCCTGGGCCCCAGTGCGCGGTAAAGGGTTTCGCGCGGTATGCCAGCACGCTGGGCCACAGCGGCCATGCCCTGGGCCTCGGCTACATGGCGCAGCGCGGCCAGCAATGCGGCCTGCCCGCCGGGCTGGTCGGCTTCTTCCAGTGCTGCGGCCAAGTATTCATTGGCAAAGTCGGGGGCTGCCTTGAGCAGTTCCACCACAGCGGCGTCGTGCGGGCGGCTTGCGGGTGGCTTGTGGGTGGTCATATCGGCTTGCGGTGTTCAGGCGTGGGCTGGCTCGCGTCCCTCAAAGGCCATGCGTGCGATGAACCCTGAGCGCGTCTCGCCAGCGCTGCGGGCGCGTGCATCCAGGCGGTGCAGTACGCGGCGGGGCAGACTGATGTTCACGCGCTCCAGCGTGTCATCCAGCATGGCTGGGTCAACCTTCACCAGCGCCCACGGCCAGCCCTCAAATTCAGGGTGTGCAGCCCGTAGGGCCTGAATGTCAGACGGCGCAGGTATGTCCTGACCAGCGTCAAGGGCGCATTCAATCCAGGCGGCAATGGCAGCCTCGGCCTGCACCATGGCCTGTTCCAGCGTGTCGCCAGCAGAAAAGCAGCCGGGCAGGTCGGGCACCACCACGCCCCACGCGGTGGATTCGTTGCCAGGCTCGATGGCGATGGGGTAGTGCATGGGTGTGCTCCTTTCAGATACCGGCTTGCCGCCGGATGGCTTTGACCAGCCCTTGGCCCAAGTCTTTCTTGGGATGGGGAACCACCACGATGCCGGGGCGGTCTGGGTGCTTGAAGATGTGGTGTGAACCGTTCACGCGATCAAGCTGCCAGCCTGCGCGCTGCATGTCTCGTATCAGGTCGGCACTGGTCATCGTGTGGATGCTACACACCTCAACGGGCCTGAACAAGGGTGATTGCTTGTCAGCGGCGCCAGCGCCAGCACGGTTTTGCTATTTATTTGATAGCTGCTTGCGCCCGCTGAATAAGGGCTAGCGCTGGTTTTTGCTGGTAAATCAGGCTGTAGCCACTGTAGCCACTGTAGCCACTGTAGCCACTGTAGCCAGTAGCCACGGGGTCGAAACCGTTAGCCAGATTAGCCAGATTAGCCACGTTAGCCGGATTAGCCATTAGCCACGGGGTGGCTACGTCATCACTCGGCCCCTGCGCCACCGGCCACCACGCGCAGTTTGCCGGGTTCGCTGGCGCTGGTGAACTGCACCCCGGCCAATCCCAGAATGTGCGCTTCCACTTGCTCGGCATAGGGCCGCAGCTCGCCAATGCTCAGAACGGCATAGCCCTCGGCAACGGCGCTGGGTGCGTGCCCGCTGATTTGCGCTGGTACGCCCGCAGGCACGACCCGGCGCGCGTGCTGAATGAAGGTGCGGCGCAGGTCGTGGAACGTCAGGTGGGGCACGCCCGCGCTTTGCAGGGCCTTGGCGTGGGCGTCACGGGCGTCAGCGATGTGCCCGGTTTTGCTGTCGGCGGCAAACACGTAGGGCCCCACCCTGGGCAGCGTGGCCAGTAGCTGCGCCAGGTAGGGTGTCAGGGGGATGGTTCTGGTGCTGGTGGCCTTATCGGCAAGGGTCAGTTTGCGCCACTGAAAATCCACGTCCTGCCATTGGATGGCGGCCACTTCCTCGCGCCGGGCGCCGGTCAGCAGCAGCGTTTTCAGGTAGGCGCTGGCAGTGCGGTTTCCCAGCTCCTCCACGCCCTGCCACCAGCCGGGCACCTGGGCGGCCTCCAGTGCGCCCGTGCGGCGCTTGGTGGGCGGCAGGTTTTCCACGATGCGCGGGTCTTTGGGCGCTTCGCGGTCGGCCAGTGCGCGGTATTCAGGCTGTCCACTGCACCAGCGCAAAAAGCCCTGAAACATCCCACGGGCGCGGGCGGCCTGGTCTTTGCCGCGCAGGGCTTCGCAGTCGTACCAGATGGCCAGCGCATCGGGCGTCACGTCCACCAGCGCCAGCCCCATGAGAGGGTGCAGCGGGCCGGGCAGCGTCAGCCCTTGCCCGCGCTTTTTGGGGGCACCGCCTGGGCTGGCCATGCTTTCCAGGTCGGCACGGTAGCGCGGCTTCCAGGCGTCTTTGCGCTTGGGCCTGCCCTGCGCCAGGTACAGGGGCCACAGCTCACCCACGGTCAGGGCCTGGGCACTGGCAGCAGCCTGGGCGGCGGCTTTGTCTGCCTGTTGCTGGCGCTCTATCTCGCGGGGGTCTTGCCCGTTGTCCAGCAGCACGGCCAGGCGGCGCGCTTCGGTGCGGGCCTGTTCAATTGACCAGGTGCGAACGTCCCCAATGGTGCGCCGGATGGTTTGGCGGTTCAGCTTCGCCTCAAACACAAACGCCTTCGCGCCAGCGGCAGTTACCCGCACGCGCAGGCCGGGCGCTTCGCTGTCGCGCATGAACGCTTGTTCCTTGCCAGCGGGGCAGGCCAGGCGCTCGATGGTGCCAGCGGTCAGGTTCTGGCGCGCGGCCAGGTCGGGGGTGTCGGTCTTTTTGGGGCGGGCCATGCTGTGCTTTCTGCGGTCAGGGGGTTGGCTACACTACGCGGCCTGTTTGGCGGCCATGTAGCCACCATGTAGCCACCATGTAGCCAAAAACACCCTATTTTGGCGAATATCAATCAACACCAGCGCTGTGCAAAAACCCTAAAAATGCACCTAAGTTGCTGATTTACATAGGACAAATCAACGCCGGTCAACGACTCCGAAACATTCTATCTGCTCATTCGTAATGAGAAGGTCGGGTGTTCGATTCATCTCTCCGGCACCAATACAAAACCCCGCTATCCACACGGTAGCGGGGTTTTTTTACATGCGGCCCAATGGCGGATGTAAGACGATGTCCACTGGCCCCGCAACAGCGATTTGATCCACCACCCGCCATGAATGCTCCCCGCCCCGCACCCCGCCCCGCGCCTGCCGACCACGCTGCGCTTGGCGCACCCCCTGCCGCCCCACCCGTCGCTGCGCCCCTGGTCAACGCCACCCGGCGCGTGGCCGTGGCCAGTTTGCTGGGGCTGATTGTGCTGAGCCTGGCCTGGGAGCTGTTTCTGGCGCCGCTGCGCCCGGGGGGCTCGTGGCTGGCGCTCAAAGCCCTGCCGCTGTGCATTCCGCTGGCCGGCTTCCTGAAAAACCGCATGTACACCTACCGCTGGGTCAGTCTGATGGTGTGGCTGTATTTCACCGAAGGCGTGGTGCGCGCCTGGAGCGACCGCGCGCCCAGCAACTGGCTGGCCCTGCTGGAAGTGGTACTGTGCCTGCTGCTGTTTACTGCCTGCACCATGCACATCCGCCTGCGCCTGCGCAGCGCCCGCCCGGCCAGTGCCGATACAGCCCCGGCACCCAGCGCGGCCGACACGGCCCGCACCGCCTGAACACCGCGCGCACCTGTACGCTTATCCGCCGCCCACTTTCTGCCCCGCACCACCACTGGAGTTCCACCTATGCCAGAGCCGATGCCCGCACTGATCGAATCCCTGCGCCGCGCCGTGGGCGCCGCCCATGTGCTGACCGAGGGCGACCTCGGCGCCTACGAGCAAGACTGGCGCCGCCGCCGCACCGGCAAGGCGCTGGCCGTGGTGCGCCCGGCCAACGCTGCCGAGGTGGCCGCCGTGGTGCGCTGCTGCGCGCAGGCGGGCGTGGCCATCGTGCCCCAGGGCGGCAACACCAGCCTGTCGGTCGGCTCCACGCCCGACGGCTCGGGCCGCGAGGTGGTGCTCAGCCTCACGCGCATGAACGCGGTGCGCGGCATCGACAAAGACAACCTCACGATGACGGTGGAGGCCGGCTGCATCCTGCAAAACGTCCAGCACGCCGCTGACCAGGCGGGCCTGCTGTTCCCCCTCTCGCTGGCCGCTGAGGGCAGCTGCACCATCGGCGGCAACCTGGCCAGCAATGCCGGTGGCACGCAGGTGCTGCGCTACGGCAATGCGCGCGAACTGTGCCTGGGCCTGGAAGTGGTCACGGCACAGGGCGAGGTCTGGGACGGCCTGCGCGGCCTGCGCAAAGACAACACCGGTTACGACCTGCGCGACCTGTTCATCGGCAGCGAGGGCACGCTGGGCATCATCACCGCTGCCACGCTCAAGCTCTACCCCAAGCCCGCAGCGCAGCTCACTGCCTGGGCTGCCGTGCCCTCGATGGAACACGCCGTCGCCTTGCTGGGCCTGGCGCACCAGCACCTGGGCGCGGGCCTGACGGGCTTTGAAGTCATGGGCCGCTTTGCCCTGGAGCTGGTGAACAAGCACTACCCGCAACTGCGCGTACCCTTCATCGACCAGAGCGGCGTGCCCTACGGCGTGCTGCTGGAAAACTCCGACAGCGAATCCGAAGACCACGCCCGCACCCGCTTTGAGGCGCTGATGGAAGCCGCCTTCGAGGCCGGCTGCGTGCAAGACGCCGTGGTGGCCGAGAACCTCGCGCAGGCGCACACCCTGTGGCACATCCGCGAAAGCATCCCGCTGGCGCAGGCCGAAGAGGGGCTGAACATCAAGCACGACATCTCGGTGCCCATCTCGCGCATCCCGGCGTTTGTGGCGCACACCGAGGCCCTGCTGGCGCGCGAAGTGCCCGGCGTGCGGCTGGTCAACTTTGGCCACCTGGGCGATGGCAACCTGCACTTCAACGTGCAGGCGCCTGCCGAGGGCGACGCCAAAGCTTTTCTGCGCGACCAGGAAGCGCGCGTCAACGCGCTGGTGTACGACGCCGTGGCGCAGTTTGGCGGCTCGTTCTCCGCCGAGCACGGCGTGGGCGCGCTCAAGGTGGAGACGCTGGCGCAGTACCAGTCGCCCGTGGCGCTGGGCCTGATGCACGCCATCAAGCAGGCGCTGGACCCGCAGAACCTGCTCAACCCGGGCCGCGTGCTGGGTGCGCAGCAGCCACCATCCTCCACCTGAATACTATTGATTTCATAGCTGCTTGCGCGCTGTGCGCAAGGCTCAGAGCCTGTTTTTATCTGATTTTTTGCCATGCCATCCCGCCCCATCCGCTCCCAGTACGAAGACCTGATGCGCCACGTGTTCACGCACGGCGTGACCAAAGCCGACCGCACCGGCACCGGCACGAAAAGCGTGTTCGGACACCAGATGCGCTTTGACCTGAAGGAAGGCTTTCCGCTGATCACCACCAAAAAAGTCCACCTCAAAAGCATCATCGTGGAGCTGTTGTGGTTTCTCACCGGCTCCAGCAGCAACCACTGGCTGACCGAGCGCGGCGTGAGCATCTGGAACGAATGGGCCCGCCCCGACGGCGACCTCGGCCCCGTGTATGGCGTGCAGTGGCGCAGCTGGCCCACGCCGGATGGCGGCCACATCGACCAGATCAGCCAGGCGATCGACACGCTCAAAACCAACCCCGACTCGCGCCGCATCATCGTCAGCAGCTGGAACGTGGCCGAGCTGGACAAAATGGCGCTCATGCCCTGCCACGCTTTTTTCCAGTTCTATGTGGCGCCCGCCACCGAACCCGGCGGCAAAGGCACCTTGAGCTGCCAGCTCTACCAGCGCAGCGCCGACATCTTTTTGGGCGTGCCCTTCAACATTGCCAGCTACGCGCTGCTGACGCACATGGTGGCCCAGCAGTGCGACCTGCAGGTGGGCGATTTCATCTGGACGGGGGGCGACTGCCACCTCTACAGCAACCACTTCGAGCAGGTGCAAACGCAGCTGGCGCGCACGCCCTACCCCTACCCCCAGCTCCACATCCAGCGCCGCCCGGATTCGATCTTCGACTACCAGTACGAAGACTTTGAAGTGACGGACTACCAACACCACCCGGCCATCAAGGCGCCGGTGGCGGTCTAGACCACATGCAGGCGCGCGCACGCACCATCGCACCTTTGTTTTTTTACCCTCACCTTCCAACCACACCATGTCTTCCGGCGGATTTCACGTACACGGCCCCCACGACCACGCTATTGAACATGCCACGCACGGCGGCGACCACCACCACGATGCGGGCCATGAGGCAAGCGGCGTAGCCACCAGCCGCATTGCCATGGTGACTGCCATCGTCGCCACCGTGGGGGCACTGTTTTCTTACATGGGTGGCGCCACGCAAACCAACGCCGGGCTGTACAAAAACGATGCGGCCATCAAAAAAACCGAAGCCGCCAACCAGTGGACTTACTTCCAGTCCAAAAGCACCAAACAGCACCTGACCGAAGTCTCACGCGACCTGAATCCGAGCCCGGAAGACAAAACCAAATACCAAGCCCAGATTGACCGCTACGAAAAAGAGAAGAACGACATCAAGGCGGCAGCAGAAAAGCTGGAGCAAGAATCCAGCGCCTGGGATCACAAGAGCGAGGCGCAAATGCACGAGCACCACCGCTGGGCCCAGGCCACCACCGCCTTGCAGATCGCCATTGCCCTGGCCGCCATCGCCCTGCTGACGAAAAAGAAATGGCTGGAATACGCCATGTTCGGCGTGGCCGGCGTGGGCATTGCCGTGGGTGGACTGGCGTTTTTGCACATCTGACACACCATGCCTGTGCATTTGATTTACGCCCGCGCCGCCAACGGCGTCATTGGCAAAGACGGCACCATGCCCTGGCACCTGCCAGAAGACCTGGCGCACTTCAAGCAGCTCACGCTGGGCTGCCCGGTCATCATGGGGCGCAAAACCTGGGACTCGCTGCCCGCGCGCTTTCGGCCCCTGCCCGGGCGCAGCAACACCGTCATCACGCGCCAGCCAGATTGGCATGAAAACGGCGTGCAGCGCGCATCCAGCCTGCGCGAAGCGCTACAACTTCATGAGCACCACAACAGCACCATCTGGGTCATCGGCGGCGCGCAAATCTACGCCCAGGCCCTGCCCCTGGCTGATTGCGTGGAAGTGACAGAAATCGGCCAAGACTTTGATGGCGACGCCTACGCCCCCACGCTGGGCCCCGAATGGAAAGAGGCCGCGCGCGAGCACCACACCAGCGCCAGCGGCCTGCCGTTTTGCTTTGTGCGCTACCTGCGCGCTGCCTGAACACCACCCGGGCACCGCCTGCGCGCCGACAACCCTGGCAGCGTGGCACGGCACCCGCCACCACTTCACTCATTTATTGATAGCTGCTAGCGCACACCACACAAGGTCTGGAGGCCAAAAAACCATGCAAATCGCCACCTGGAACGTCAACTCCCTTACCGTGCGCCTGCCCCAGGTGCTGGACTGGCTGGCAGCCCACCCGGTGGACGTGCTGGCCCTGCAAGAGCTCAAACTCACCGACGACAAGTTTCCGTTGGCCGCGCTGCAAGCGGCGGGCTACCACGCCGCCGCCTTCGGCCAGAAAACCTACAACGGCGTGGCCCTGCTGGCGCGCAGCCCGCTGCGCGACGTAGTGCGCAACATCCCCGGCTTTGACGACGAACAGGCCCGGGTGATTGCCGCCACCATCGACACCCCCGGCGGCGCGCTGCGGCTGGTGAACGGCTACTTCGTCAATGGCCAGGCGCCGGGCAGCGACAAATTCGCCTACAAACTGCGCTGGCTGGCCGCACTGCACGACTGGCTGCGCACCGAGCTGGCCCAGCACCCGCGTCTGGTGCTGCTGGGCGACTTCAACGTCGCCCCCGAAGACCGCGACTCCTACGACCCCGAGGGCCTGCGCGGCACCATCCACCACACGCCGGAAGAACGCGCGCATTTTCAGAGCCTGCTGGCGCTGGGCATGGCCGATGCATACCGTTTGTTCGAGCAGCCCGAGAAAAGCTACTCGTGGTGGGACTACCGCATGCTGGGTTTTCAGAAAAACCGGGGCCTGCGCATTGACCACATCCTGCTCAGCGATGCCCTGCGCAGCCACGCCAGCGCCTGCACCATCGACCGCGCCCCGCGCAAAAACCCCCAGCCCAGCGACCACGCGCCCGTGGTAGTGACGCTGGCCGAGTGAGGCAGTTCAGCCACGATTGCTCACAAATGTAAAGACACCGTAGGGCTGTGGGATTACAGTCGGAGCGACTTACCTGACAAGGAGTGCCGACATGAATTTCCTATCCGTGCGCAACCGCTTGGCATCCTTGCTGCTGTGCGCTGCGCTTGTAGCGCCTGCAATGGCGCAAACCGTCCTGGCGCTGCCCGCAGCCCAGGCGCCTGGTAGCGATGTACGCCAGGCGTTGACCGTGCCCCCTGGCGGCACGCTGCGCCTGGAGCGCCTGAAGCTGGACGAAGCCAGCGGCGAAGTGGCCAGCGCAGACCTGCGCCGCACCAACGTCGGCAGCGCGCCACTGCTGGTCGTGCATTCGGGCACGAAAGTGACCACCACACGCCCCGCACCGCGCGCCCATTTCACCGGCCAGCTGGTGGGCGACCCCAAAAGCAGCGTGTTTGTCTCCATAGATGAACAGGGCGCCCTGCGCAGCATCGTGCGCCGTGGCGAAGAAGTGTTTGTCAGCGACATGCCTGCGCCTGGCACTGCGGGCAACGCCAGCACCACACCGGGTACGGCCAGCCTGCCAGCACTGCGCGCACGCCGCGTGGAACGCACCGCAGATGCTCCAAGCAAGCCTTTTGCATGCGGTGTCAATGACGAGTTCATCGAGAGAAACTACGCTCCGCCCTCTGCCGCTTTGCTGGAAAACCTGCGCAAGAACCACCAGCGCGCTGGCCTGCTGGGCGCAGCATCGCGCGGCGCCGAAGCGCTGGGCACGCAGCGGCGCGCCGACATCATCATCGAGACCGACTACGAGTTGTTCCAGCGCCTGGGCAGCAGCAGCGCCGTCAATGCCTACGTCACCGACCTGATGGGCTATGTCAGCTCGCAGTACGAGAGCGAAATCGGCTCGCGCTTGAATGTGACGCAGATCAACGTGTACAGCAGCAGCGCCGACCCCTGGACGGGCAGCTCTACCAATGTCTTGCTGGATGAACTACAGGCCTACTGGAACGCCTCCAGCCGGTTCAGTCAGCCACGCCACCATGTCCATTTGCTGAGCGCACGCAATGCGGGCGGTGGCATTGCTTACATCAATACCTTGCCTGGTGATGCCAAAGATTACGCTTACGGCGTCAGTGCCGAGATTGACGGTGGCTTTTCGGCCAGTAGCCCCCAAATCGTTTGGGATGCTGTGGTGGTAGCCCATGAAATCGGCCACGCTTTTGGCAGTTCCCACACGCATAGCTTTGACAACCCCTACGTTGGATCCAACGAGGGCGGTGCCATCGACTGCTGCTATTCCGAATCCCGTGGGACGCAATGCACCAACTTGCTCGGCGGCATAAATCGCCCTGGCCGCTTACCCGGCATCAACTCCATCAGTGGTGGCATTGCCAGCACTGGTGCTGGCACCATCATGAGCTACTGCGACCAGATCAACGGAGGTCTGACGGATCTAAGCTTCAATTTCGGCACCAACCACACCCGGGGCGTCAATCCTTGGCGCGTGGCCAGCGTGCTGCAAAGCAGCGCCCAAACGTACCTGCCACTGGACAACGTGGTGCAAAACTACACCCTGTCGGTGTCGCGCCAGGGCACAGGCAGTGGGACCGTGACCAGCAGCCCGGTGGGTATCAGCTGCGGCAGTACCTGCTCGGCCAGCTACGCGGCGGGCACATCGGTCACTTTGAGCGCACAGCCTGCATCGGGCAGCACGTTCAGCGGCTGGAGCGGCGCTTGCACTGGCACCAGCAGCTGCACCGTCAGCATGGACAGCGCCCGCAGCGTGACCGCCAGCTTCACCGCAGCGGCCACCACCCGCTTGGTTACGCTCACCAAGTCGGGTACGGGCACCGGCAGCGTCACCAGCAGCCCAGCAGGCCTGAGCTGCGGCAGCACCTGCTCCAGCGCATCGGCCAGCTTTGCCAGCACCAGCGCCATCACCCTGACGGCGCAGGCTGCCAGCGGCAGCACCTTTGTCGGCTGGAGCGGCGCTTGCAGCGGCACCAGCAGCAGTTGCACCATTGCTGCCGGCACCAGCAGCGCCAACGTCACGGCCAGCTTCAACACCAGTACCGGTGGCGGCACCATCACGCCCTTGGCGCAAACCAATCTGTCGGGCGCCTCGGGCTCTTTTCAGTATTTCTCTGTAGCAGTGCCTGCGGGTGCCACGAATCTGAGCATCCAGACCAGCGGTGGCACGGGCGATGTCGATTTGTATGTGCGCTTTGGCCAGAGCCCCACACGCAGTGCCTACGATTGCCTCTCTGACAACTACGGCAATACTGAAATCTGCACCGCCAGCAATCCGACGGCTGGCACCTACTACATCATGCTGGAAGGGTATGTGGCCTTCAGCGGCCTGACACTGACGGCCAGCTACCAAACCGGCGCCACACAAAACTACTCCCTGACCGTCGCACGCCAGGGCACAGGCAGCGGCACCGTCACCAGCAGCCCGGCGGGCATCAGCTGCGGCAGTACCTGCTCGGCCAGCTACGCGGCCGGCACCTCCGTAACCTTGAGCGCACAGCCCGCATCGGGTAGCACGTTTGCAGGCTGGGGCGGCGCTTGCAGCGGCACCAGCAGCTGCACGGTCAGCATGAGCGCAGCGCGCAGCGTCACCGCCAGCTTCACCGCCAGCAGTGGCGGCGGCCCGCTGGCCGACCCGGTGGTGTTCGTGACGCAGCAGTACCGGGACTTTCTGGGCCGCAGCCCAGAGAGCACGGCGCTGAACTACTGGGTCAACCAGCTCAACGCGGGCACGGCTACGCGGGCACAGGTAATCCAGACACTGATGAACTCCACTGAATTCCAGGGCCGATTTGGGCCACTGGTGCGCCTGTACACCGCCTACTTCCGACGGGTACCTGACTACGGCGGCCTGATGTACTGGTTCAACGCCATGTACCCCAGCAGCGGTGGTGGCACCAGCCTGGCGCAAGTCTCGCAGGCCTTTGCGCAGTCGCAAGAGTTCATCGGCACCTATGGGGCATTGGACAACGCTGGCTTTGTCAACCTCGTGTACCAAAACGTGCTGGGCCGTACTGCCGAGCCGGCCGGTTTTACGTATTGGTTGGGAGAGCTCAATCGTGGCATGTCGCGTGGGCAGATGATGATTGGCTTTTCGGAGTCGGCAGAAAACCAGGCGAATACGGCCAATTCGCAAGGCATCACTCTGGCGCACGTGGGCATGCTCAAGCGCAGCCCCAATACCAGCGAACATGACCGGTGGCTGGCGGACATGAACGCGGGCCGGGCCAATCTGCTCTCGCTGATCAACAGCCTGTTGCAATCGTCAGAGTACGCCGCCCGCTTCTGAAGCAAAAAGCGCCCTCGGGCGCTCTTATTTGAATAGCTGCCAGCGCTTATCCTGTAAGCCCTGGCGGCTTTTTTTATGCCAACTTGTCGTGCGTACGGGTATCAAAATCGCTGGCATCGTGGCGCTCGTGCAGTTGGCTGGCAGGGTCGCCCCAGGTGCGGTTGGCCATGCGGCCGCGCTGCACCGCCGGGCGCTTTGCAATCTGCTCGGCCCAGCGCAGCACGTGGGTGTATTCATGCACCTGCAAAAACTCCGCTGCATCGTAGAGCTGGCCCAGGGCCAGGGCGCCGTACCAGGGCCAGGCGGCCATGTCGGCCACGGTGTAGGCGTCGCCCGCCAAAAACTCGTGCGTGGCAAGGCGCTGGTTGAGCACATCCATCTGGCGCTTGGCTTCCATGGCGTAGCGGTTGATGGCGTACTCGATCTTGGTTGGCGCGTAGGCGTAAAAATGGCCAAAGCCGCCGCCCAGAAACGGCGCGCTGCCCATCTGCCAAAACAGCCACGACAGGCACTCGGCGCGCGCCGCACCGCTGGCGGGCACAAAGGCACCAAACTTCTCGGCCAGATACAACAGGATGGCGCCAGACTCAAACACGCGCACCGGCTCGGCGCCGCTGCGGTCCATCAGCGCCGGAATTTTGGAGTTGGGGTTGACCGCGACAAAGCCGCTGCTGAACTGCGCCCCCTGCTGGATGGGAATCAGCCAGGCGTCGTACTCGGCGCCGCTGTGGCCCAGGGCCAGCAGCTCTTCCAGCATCACCGTCACCTTGACGCCGTTGGGTGTGGCCAGCGAATACAGCTGCAACGGGTGCTTGCCCACCGGCAACTCTTGCTCGTGCGTGGCACCGGCGATGGGCCGGTTGATGTTGGCAAACTTGCCGCCGCTCTCTTGGTTCCATTGCCAGATGGCGGGCGGGGTGTAAGGGGATGAATCGGTCATATCCAAGCTCCAAGAACAGATCAAAAAACTCCAGCGCAGGGCCGTTGCCACAACCCATAGTTCAGGCTGCGCTAGCGTGGGGTGTCAATGCGCCTCGTCCCAGTTGCGGCCCACGCCCACTTCGGCCAGCAAGGGCACGCGCAGGTCAGCCACGCTGGCCATGAGGCGCGGGATTTCATGGCGCAGCCAGTCCACCTCGCTCTCGGGCAGCTCGAACACCAGTTCGTCGTGTACCTGCAAGATCATTTTGATGGCAGGCTGGTGCGCGTCCAGCGCTTGCTGCACCTTCACCATGGCCAGTTTGATCAGGTCGGCAGCCGTGCCCTGCATGGGTGCGTTGATGGCGGCGCGCTCGGCGGCGGCGCGGCGCGGGCCGTTGGGGGAGTTGATCTCGGGCAGGTACAGGCGCCGGCCGAGCACGGTTTCGACATAGCCCATGGCTTTGGCCTGGGCTTTGGTGTCGTCCATGTACTGCTTCACGCCAGGGTAGCGCTGGAAGTATTTGTCGATATAGGCGGCAGCGGCCTTGGTTTCAATGCCTAAGTTTTTCGCCAGGCCAAAGCTGCTCATGCCGTAAATCAGGCCAAAGTTGATGACCTTGGCGTAGCGGCGCTGCTCGCTGGTGACCTGGTGGACGCTGACGCCAAACACCTCGGCGGCCGTGGCGCGGTGGACATCCAACCCCTGCTGAAAGGCGTGCAAAAGCGCATGGTCGCCCGAGAGGTGGGCCATGATGCGCAGCTCAATTTGGCTGTAGTCGGCGCTGGCCAGCACGCAGCCGGGCGGTGCCACAAAGGCTGCGCGAATGCGCCGCCCCTCGGGCGTGCGGATCGGGATGTTCTGCAAATTGGGCTCGGCGCTGGAGAGCCGCCCGGTCACGGCCACGGCCTGCGCATAGTGGGTGTGAACGCGCCCGGTGCGCGGCAAGGCCAGTTGCGCCAGCTTGTCGGTGTAGGTGCCCTTGAGCTTGCTCAAGGAACGGTGTTCCAGCAGCTTGGCTGGCAGCGGGTAGTCCAGCGCCAGCTTTTCCAGCACTTCTTCATCGGTGCTGCGCGCGCCGGTGGCGGTTTTTTTGACGACGGGCATGCCCAGCTTGTCGAAAAAAATCTCGCCCAGCTGCTTGGGGCTGGCCAGGTTGAAGGGCTGGCCCGCAATCTCGTAGGCCTCTTGCTCCAGCTGCAAGATGCGCTGGCCCAGCTCGTGGCTTTGCGTGGCCAGCGTGGGGGCATCAATCAGCACGCCGTTGCGCTCGATGCGGTAGAGGGCTTCGCTGCTCTGCATTTCCAGGGCGTAGATGGCACTCAGCTTGTCGTCGGCCTGCAACAGCGGCCACAAGGCGCCATGCACCTGCAAGGTCTGGTCGGCGTCTTCGCCCGCATATTCGGCGGCTTTGGCCACATCGACCTGCGCAAACGGTATCTGGTGCGCGCCTTTGCCGCACAGGTCTTCGTAGGCGATGCCGCTGCGGCCCAGGTGGCGCTGGGCCAGGCTGGTGAGGTTGTGCGGCTTGTGGACTTCCAGCACATAGCTTTGCAGCATGGTGTCGTGGGCGTAGCCCTGCACTTCGATGCCGTGGTTGGCAAAGACGTGGCGGTCGTACTTGATGTGCTGGCCCAGCTTGGGGCGGCTGGCGTCTTGCAGCCAGGGCTTGAGCCGGGCCAGCACCGCATCGAACGGCAATTGCTCGGGGGCGTCGGGGCCTGCGTGGCGCAGCGGAATGTAGGCGGCCTCGCCCGGCTGCACGCTGAAAGAGATGCCGACGATCTCCGCGCGCATGGCGTCCAGCGAGGTGGTTTCGGTGTCGATGGCGACCAGCTCGGCGCCCTGGAGGCGTGCCAGCCAGCGGTCAAAGTCGGCCCAGGTCAGCAGGGTGTCGCAGCGCAGGGGGCTGGCGGGGTCAGCGCTGGCAGGATCGGTGGTGGTGTCTGGGCCATCTGGGGGCGCCGTCGTGGTGTCAGCGCCTGCGGTGGCGG
>NZ_JAQUAL010000042.1:9269-21624 GCF_028687295.1 Simplicispira sp. | reverse complement strand
TGACCTCGGTGGCCACGCCTTTTTCTTTCAGGCGCACGGCCTCTTCGACGGCGATTTCGTCAAAGGGGTTCATGCTCATCTTGACGTTGGCGATGTCCACACCCGTGTTGTCCGATTTGACGCGGACTTTCACGTTGTAGTCCACCACGCGCTTGACGGGAACGAGAATTTTCATTTTTCAGCCTTCTGGTTGGAGCCTTCTGGAGGCGTCTGGAGACAACATATCGCCTGCCACTGTGGCGAAAAAAAAGCGCTCAGGATGCGTCCAAATGGACGATGTTGGTTGCAGGGGATTTCCCACAATCGACCCCATCCACCCTGGGGTGCGTGTGCGCGCCCGGGGCTTGCTGACGGCTTTTACAACCCACCCGGATTTTGACCATGGCCACCTCCTACGCCCCCTTGCTGCAACCCGGCCAGATTGGCTCGCTGCACCTGAAAAACCGCATCGCCCTGGCCCCCATGGGCGAGAACTTCGGCGGCCTGGACGGCCATGCCACCGAAAAAACCCAGGCCTACTACGAAGCGCGCGCACGCGGCGGCGCGGGCCTGGTCATCCTGGGCACGACCGCCGTGTCGTGGCCCAGCGGCACCAGCGAGCCACACCAGCTGGGCATCTCCAGCGACGACTTCATTCCCACCCTGGCGCAGGTGGTGCGCCGCGTGCAGGCGCAGGGTGCCAAGGTGGCCATCCAGATCAACCACAGCGGCAAAGTGGCGGCCAACGACCGTGCCCACGGGCGCGAGATGTGGGTGCCCTCGGTGCCGCCGGAGCTGCCGCCCAGCGCCGCCATGCGCACCATCACGCCCAAAGAGCTGTCCACCTTCGTGGGCGTGGGCCCCCATCCGGACCGCTACCGTGTGCTGGACGAGGCCGACATTGCGCAAGTGATCGAGTGGTATGCCGCCGCCGCCGTGCGCGCGCAGCAGGCGGGCTTTGATGCCGTGGAAGTGCATTGCGCACACAACTACCTGATTGCCGGTTTCCTCTCGCCCTACTTCAACCAACGCACTGATGGCTACGGCGGCAGCTACGAGAACCGCACCCGCTTGCTGCGCGAACTGCTGACCGAGGTGCGCCGCCGCGTCGGCCCCGACTACCCGCTGTGGGTGCGCCTGGATGCCGAGGAGATGCACACACCCGGCGGCATTGCGATGGAAGAGGCGCTGCAAACCGCCCGCCTGTGCGAGCAGCTCGGGGTGAACGCCATCAGCGTCTCGGCCTATGCGCGCCTGGTGCGGGGCAGCGACTTCACGGATGCGCCCATCCCCCAGCAAAGCGGCGCTTACCTGGCCTACGCCAAAGCCTTCAAGCGCGCGGTGGGCCTGCCCATCATCGTGGCCGGGCGCATCGAGCCCGAGGCCGGTGCCGCCGCCATCGACGCGGGCGAGGCCGACTTCATCGCCATGGGGCGCAAGCTGCTGGCCGACCCGGAATTGCCTAACAAGCTGATCGCTGGCCAGCCCCAGGCCATCCGCCCCTGCATTTACTGCTACGCTTGCGTGAGCGAGATTTTTGTCAACCGGGGCATCAAATGCGCCGTGAACGCGCGCACCGGCCACGAGTTGGAGGCGCCCATCGTGCCCGCCACCACCCCCGGCCATGTGCTGGTGGTGGGCGGCGGCCCCGCCGGCATGGAAGCAGCGCGCGTGGCCGCCCTGCGCGGCCACCGCGTCACGCTGGTTGAGCGCAGCGACCGCCTGGGCGGCACCTTGTTCTTTGCCGCGCTGGCCTATCCGGAAAACGGCAAGCTGCTGGACTACCTGGTCGGGCAGATCAAGCAATCGTCCATTGCGGTGCAGCTGTCCACCGAGGCCGATGCCGCCCTGGTCGCGCGCTTGAAACCCGACACCATCGTCGTGGCCACCGGTGCCCGCCGCGCCGCGCCCGCCATTGCGGGCGCCGAACAAAAGCACGTCTGGAGCGGCGATGAACTGCGTCGCCTGATGACCAGCGACCGCGCCGACGAGATCGCCAGGGCCAAGCTCAGCCTGACCGAGCGCACCCTGTTCAAGGCGGGCGGCATGCTGCGCGTGACCGACAGCACGCAGGCGCTGCAAAGCCTGTCCAAGCTGTGGATGCCGCTGGGCAAGCAGGTGGTCATCGTCGGCGGCGGGCTGGTCGGGCTGGAGCTGGCCGAGTTTTTGCTGGCCCGGGGCCGCCAGGTGACGGTGCTGGAGCCCGGCACCCACCCCGGCCCGGAGCTGCCCATCGTGCGCCGCTGGCGCGTGGTCGAGGCCGTCACGGCGCACGGCACGCTCAAGCTCAAGGCCACGGTGCGTGCAATCACCCGCGACGCGGTGCTGTGGCAAGACGCCAAAGGCGCCGAACAGAGCACGCCCGCCGATTCGGTGGTGCTGGCCATCGGCGCCGAGGCCGACGACCGCGTGGCCACCGCGCTGGCCGCCTGCGGCGTGCCGGTGCACCGCATTGGCGACTGCGCCGGTGTGAACTACATCGAGGGCGCCATGCACGACGGCAACCGGGTCGGGCGCAGCGTGTGAGCCAGTGAATGGGAGGGGGGCTGGAGGCACCCCTGTTTTAGTGGTGTTTTTGGCCTCCAGCGCTTGTGGGATAAGCGCCAGTAGCTATTAAATAAATAGCTGCCAGCGCCTGCTGGCGGGTGTGCAGATCAGAAGTTGGGCGCTTCCACGCCGCCATCCACGCCCAAAATCTTGCCGGTGATCCAGCCCGCTGCGGGCGAGACCAGGAACAGCGCCGCGTTGGCGATGTCCTCGGGCTGGCCCATGCGGGCCAGGGGCGTGGTTTTGCGCATGTTTTCCAGGCGCTCGGGGGTCAGCACCCGGCCCAGCGCCTCGGTCATGATGGTGCCGGGCTCAATGGCGTTGATGCGCACCAGCGGCGCAAAGTCTTGCGCCAGGTTGCGCGTCAGTTGGTTGAGCGCCGCCTTGGCCGCACCGTAGGCGCTGAAGTGCTTTTGCGCGTAGCGCGCCGCCACCGACGAGATGTTGACCACTGCGCCGCCGCCGGCGTCTTTCATCGCTTGCGCGGTTTTCTGGATCAAGAGGTAGGCGGGGGTGACGTTCCAGGCCAGCACGGCGCTCAATTCGGCGCCGCCCATTTTCACGGGGCTGTTGGGGCCAGAGCCGCCCGCGTTGTTGATGAGGATGGTCACTTTGCCCAGCTCGGCCACGGTGCGCGCTACCAGTGTGTCCAGGGCGGCTTCGTCGCTGACGTCACCGGCCACTGTGATAGCGCGCTGGCCCAGGGCGCGGATTTCAGCGGCCACGGTGTCCAGGTCGGCCTGGGTGCGGGCGGCCAGCGCCACGTCGGCACCGGCCCGGGCCAGCGCCAGGGCGCACGCGCGGCCAATGCCTTTGCCAGCGCCGGTAACGATGGCCACCTGGCCGTGCAGGGAGAAGGGGGAGGAAGAAGCGGTCATGTTCAGTGCCTGAAAAAGAAAAAACAGGAAGGCGTGGCAGCGCCCACCGACCCTGTCTGGTCAGGGGCAGGGTGCTGGCACAAGGGGGGCCAAGCCGGTAGCGCCCGCTTGGCGGGAAAAACTCAGGGCGTGATGGCGCCGCGCACCATCTGCGCAAACTGCTCGGTGTAGGGCGGCAACATGCCCCACTCGCGGCGCGGGTCATGGCTGCCCGCGCTGTAGATGCTGCGCGCGTGGCTGAATTCCAAAAAGCCTTCGTGGCCGTGGTAGTGGCCCATGCCCGAGGCACCCACGCCGCCAAAGGGCGCGTCGTGCAGCGCCGGGTGCATGACCACATCGTTGACCGATACCCCGCCCGACAGCGTGTGGTCCAGGACCCACTGCTGCTCGGTGGCGTCGCTGCCGAAGTAGTACAGCGCCAGGGGGCGCTCGCCCGCGTTGAGTTCGGCCACGGCGTCGCTCAGGGCGCGGTAGGTGCGCAGCACCAGGGCAGGGCCAAAAATTTCGTGCTGGGCGATCTCGCTGTCGGCGGGCGGGTTGACCACGATGCGCAGCGGCATGCGGCGCTGGGCTGCGCCCTCGGCGCTGGGCCAGTCGCCCGCCATGACCACGCGCGCGCCGCGCGCACCGGCATCGGCCACATAGGATTCGACGCGCGCAAAGTGCTGCGTGTTGACCACGGGCGTGACGTCGGGGTTGCCCGCAATGGTGGGGAACAGGCCGGCGTAGGCCGATTGCAGTGCCTCGATCAAAGCGTCGGCCTGGGTTTCATGCACCCATACCGTGTCGGGCGCAACGCAGAGCTGGCCCGAGTTCAGGCCCTTGCCCACGGCGATGCGCTCGGCGGCGTTGGCGATGTCGGCGCTCTGGCCCACCAGCACCGGCGATTTGCCGCCCAGCTCCAGCGTGACCGGCACCAGGTGCTCGGCGGCGGCCTGCATGATGCGTTTGCCCACGGCGGTCGAGCCGGTGAACACCAGGTGGTTCCAGGGCTGGCGCGAGAAATCGGCGGCCACGTCGGGGCCGCCGGTCACCACCGCCAGCTCTTCGGGGGCAAAAAATTCGGCCACGGCGCGCGCCAGCGCTTCGGCGGTGCGCGGCGCGATTTCGGAGGGCTTGAGCACCGCCCGGTTACCCGCCGCAAACACGCTCGCCAGCGGCGAGAGCAGGGTAAAGACCGGCGCATTCCAGGTGCCGATGATGCCGACCACGCCCTTGGGCTGGTACTTGACCCAGGCGGTGGCGCCAAAGTTGTCGAAGGGCGAGACGCTGGGGCGTGGCTGGTCGGGCATCCACTCGGTCAGGTGGTCGCGCGCGTGCTTGAGCGAGCCCAGTGACCCGGCCACGTCGTTCATCATCGAGAACACCGCCGCGCGGCCGCCGAAGTCTTCGCCCATGGCCTGGCACAGCGCGTCGCAGTGCTGCACCAGCATGTCGATGGCGCGTTGCAGGCGGGCCTGGCGGGTGGCCGCGCTGACCGGCCCTTCGGCGCGGAAGGCAGCTTGCTGCGCGGCAAGCAGCGCAGCGGTGGGTGTGGAGCAGGGGGCAAGGGAAGTGGTCATGCAGTCTCCGGGCGTATTTATGGATGGTTGTGGAGACATGCTAGCGGCCCCGGTTTTGTCTGGCTTAGTCTGAAAAGACGATGGCACACCAGCCTCTGCCCGGCGACCATGGGCCATGAACCTGCCCCACCACCCCCCGCGCGTGACCTGGCGCACGCACTTGAGCCTGGCGCTATTGGCGCTGGTCTATATTTTTTCTTTCATCGACCGCCAGGTCATTGCGATTTTGATTGAGCCCATCAAAACCGAGTTTGGCGCCAGCGATACGCAGATGGGGCTGCTCACCGGCCTGGCGTTTGGCCTGCTGTATGCCGCATTGGGCGTGCCGGTGGGCAAGCTGGCCGACCGCTACAACCGCCGCGCCATCGTGGCGGTGTGCTGCGGGTTGTGGAGCCTGGCCACCATGGCCTGCGGTTTTGCGAACCATTTCTGGCAGTTGCTGCTGGCACGCATGTCGGTGGCCATTGGCGAGGCGGGGGGCATGGCGCCGTCGATTTCGCTGGTGTCTGACCTGTACCCGCCCAAGCAGCGCTCGTTCATGATCAGCCTGTTCATGATGGGCCCCAACCTGGGCGTGCTGATTGGCCTGGCGCTGGGCGGCTGGATTGCACAGCACTATGGCTGGCGCGCCACGTTTATCTGGTTTGGCGCGCCGGGCGTGGTGCTGGCAGCGCTGGTGATGCTGCTGGTGCGCGAGCCGCGCCGGGGCGGCTTTGAGACAGCAGTGGCCCTGGCGCAGGTGCAGCAGCAGCCGACCGAGTCGCTGTGGACGCAGGTGCGCCGCTTGTTCGCCATCACCGCGTTTCGCCGCCTGGCGCTGGCGTGTGGGATGGCCGGTATCGCCGGTTATGGCTACGGTGTCTGGACGCCCAGCTTTCTGGTGCGCACGCACGGCCTGGGCATTGCCCAGGCGGGTTTGCTGTTTGGCGTGGCCAGCGGCGTGGGCGCCGTGGTCGGTGCCCTGTGCAGTGGCTGGCTGTGCGACCGGCTGGTGGCGCGCGATGTGCGCTGGCAACTGGGCCTGCCGCTGGTGGGCGTGGTGGCGGCCATTCCCTGCGCCGTTGCTTTCTTTCTCTGGCCCACCACGGGCGTCTGGCAGCTGGGCACCTTGGCGGTGCCGCACGCGCTGGCGTTTGCCATGGCGTTTGGCTTTTTTGCCAGCTGGTGGCCTTCGCTGTCGTACAGCGCTACCAGCCACATGGTGGGATCGAATGAGCGCAGCGTGGCAGCGGCTTTGCTGAATTTTTTCATCACGCTGTTTGGCGTGGGCGCCGGCCCGCTGGTAACGGGCGTGGTCAGCGACTTGCTGACCCCGGTGTTTGGCACGCAGGCGCTGCGCTGGTCGCTGGTGTGCGTGATGCTGCTGATGGTGCCCACGGCCTTGCTGCTGGCCACGGCGCTGAACCCCTACCGCACGCGGCTGGCACAGATGGTGCCGCCCGCCGTGCCCGCTGCCTGAGTGCCTCTGCGCCGGATGCGCCCCCACCCATTTTTTGAAAGGATGATGCGTTGACTACCCCGCTTGCCCCCGTTGTTTTCATTACCGGCGCCAGCCGTGGCATTGGTGCGGCCACTGCCGAGGCCTTTGGGCGCGCCGGTTGGCGCGTGGCCATTGCCGCGCGCACCCATGCAGATGGCCAGACGCTGGCCCACCAGTTGCGCCGCCCGGATGGGCAACTGCTCTCGGGCAGCCTGGCCACCACGGCCGCCGCTGTGCAGGCCAGTGGTGCCCAAGTGTTTGCCCACGCCATGGATTTGATGGACACGGCCTCGATGGATGCGGCGCTGGACGCGGTGCTGGCACATTTTGGCCGCATCGACTTGCTGGTCAACAACGCCGTTTACCAAGACCGCGAGAGCAACGCCATGCTGCTCGACCTGGAAGACGACGCCTTGCAACGCACGCTGCTGGGCAATGTGGTGGCGCCGTTCCATCTGGCGCGGCGGCTGCTGCCCACGCTGCTGGCGCAGGGCAGCGGCCAGATCATCAATGTGTGCTCGGGCGCCGGGCAGAACGACCCGCCGGTGGCCGCCAACCAGGGCGGCTGGGGCTTTGCCTACGGCGCTTCGAAGGCGGGCCTGGCGCGGCTGGCGGGCTGCATCAACCGTGAGCACGGCGCCCAGGGCGTGCGCGCTTTCAGCGTCAACCCCGGCCTGGTCACGACCGAGGCTGTGACCGCTACGCTGGGCGACGATGGCGCGCTGGCGCAGCGCTACGGTGCGGTGGCGCCCAGCGCCATTGCCGCCAGCCTGCTGTGGCTGGCCACCCACCCGGACGCTGCCGCCCTGGCGGGCAAGCCCAAGCTTATTGAGCTGCAAGCGCTGGTGCGCGAACACCAGCTGGCATGAGCCAGCCCCCGGACGGCCCACGCCCCCTGCTGTGGGCGCAGGCACCCTTGTCCAGCGCGCAGTGGCGCTGTCTGCGCGTGGTCAGCGAGGTGGGCGACGTGGCCCATGCCGCGCGCAAGCTGCACTGCTCGCAGGCGCTGCTGAAGGCGGCGCTGGCGGATTTGCAGGCCTGTGTGGGTGCGCAGCACCTGGCGCTGCGGGACGAGCGCGTGCAGCTCTCGCAGGCGCTGCAAGAGTGGATTCGCCAGCCAGCGTCCTGCCGTCCTGAACACGCCGCAGCGGGCCCAGGGGGCCGGGTGGCCTGCCCATCCCCAACGCAGGTGCTACCCGTACCGCCTGGGCCGGTACGGTAGCGCGGGCGCCGGTTGCCGCAGGCACTTCCCGCCTGCCGTGCTTTGTTCATCGTCCGAATGGGGTAGCAGGGCGTGCGGTTTGCGCTGCATCAGAGGCGGCGTGTCTATCGTCCAAACAGGGTATGTCAGCGGGCAAAGGCAAATCGATCATTGGCTTTTACCCACCACAACTCTGTCTGGAGACTTTATGGCCACTTCCAAAGATTACCGGTTGGGGGAATTCACCTTCCCCCGAGGCTGGTTCATGATTGCCGATGCCCAAGAGCTGAACACACACAAGCCCCTGGCGGTGCGTTTTTTTGGCAAGGACTTTGCGCTGTACCGGGGCCGTGCCACGGGTAAAGTGATTTTGCTGGACGCCTACTGCCCGCACATGAAGACGCACCTGGCAGCGCCCAACAACACCTCGTATGTGGTCATTGACGGCGGTGGCAGCAACGTCGAGGGCGACGGCATCCGCTGCCCCTACCACGCCTGGCGCTTTGGGGCCGACGGCAAGTGCGACGATATCCCCTACCACCAGGGCCCCATTCCGGCGGCTGCCTGCGTCAAGAGCTGGACAGTGGTCGAGAGCCTGGGCGCCATCTGGGTCTGGCACGACCCCGAAGGCGGCGAGCCCGAGTGGGCGCACCCCAGCCTGCCGCAATGGGACGACCCCAGCTGGGTGCGCGGCCACTGGGACCACCTGGGCATGCTGAACCAGCACCCCCAGGAGGTCGTGGACAACATCGTGGATTACGGCCACCTCAGCCCCATCCATGGCTCCACCGTCGAGCGCTACGAGAACGAGTTCAAGGGCCACAACGCCATCCAGCGCCAGTGCGGTGGTCACCGCACGCTGGTGGGCTCTGATCCGGCCAACAGCACCTTGTACACCGATACCGTCTACCACGGCCCCGGCGTGCTGATCTCCATGCTGACGGGTATGTTCGAGACGGCGCTGCTGATCATGCACACGCCGGTCGATGACGGCAGCGTCAAGGTCTGGCACTCGCTGATCGTCAAGTCGCCCGGGGGCAATGCACAGGTCAACACGTCTGATCTGGTGGCCGCACGCCAGTTTCAGGAGTCGAGCCGCCTGGCGTTTGCCCAGGACTTCGAGGTCTGGACGAACAAGGCACCGTGCCTGAACGGCCTGTTCATTCCCAGCGACGGCCCTTTCATGAAGGCGCGCATTTGGTACAAGCAGTTCTACAACCCGCGTGCCAAGAAGAGCGAGTACCTGGAGCAATGCGAAGGCTTGTACGTGCCCCGCGGCGCGACGCCGTACAGTGAGCGCGGTGCCGCCGCCATGGCCGAAGCCGCCGCCTGATTTTTTCGGCCTGATGCCGTCCCAGGGTGCGCACCAGCACCCTGGCACAGCACTCCCCGTTCCCGCCTTGGGCTGCAGTCTGTCTGCCGCTCACAGGCGGGTTTTTTATGGGGCGATCAAGGCCGCTGGTGCGTGACCTGGGTGAACATGAATACCGACTGTGTCAGGTCCACCAGCACGCTGTACGGCGCGGGCAGTTGGCAGCGCAGATCACGCACTTTGCTGCGCATATCTGGCGCGCCATTGGCGTTGCCATTGCGGCTGTCGGCAAAGGCGGCGCGGGCCGCGTTGGCGCTGTCAAACCACCACTCGGCAATGGCGTCGTAGTCGTAGCCCTCGGGCGGCGTTTGCACAACGTGGTTGTGTACCACGCGCCGGGCGTTGTCCAGTGCCGGCGCGCTGAGCCAAGCGTCTTGGGGGCCATTGTTCCAGGCCGTATCAAAAGCGCTTTTGCTCACGCCAGGGTTGCGGCGCAAAAAGCCAAACACCCCCACCGGGCTGGCGGGCCCATCGCGCAGCACCTGCTCGCGGCAGACCAGCGTGAAATCGCGCACATAGGTGGAGAACACGCGCGGTTCGTCGGGCCGCATGATGGCCAGCGTTTCGGGGTCGTTCCAGAGGTCGGTGGCCACGGCCAGGTCGCGCAGTTGCAGCAGGTTGACGCCGTCGTAATCGGTGCTGGCGCCGGGCAGGCCGCCGTCTTCACCGTGGTCGCGCAGCCGCGCGCATTGCGTGACGCCCAGCACCTTGTCCTGCACATTGCGGCACTGGCGGCCCAGCGCCGAATGCTCGCGCCAGGCCTGGGCGAAATCGCCTGCGGCCAGGGCGGGGTTGCGCCGGGCCAGGTAAATCATTCTCCAGTGCGCCGGGGTGCTTTCTTCCGGCAGGGGCGCGGGTGGTTGTGGGGTGGTGGTTGCGCTGGCGGTGTCGGGTGATGGCATGGTCGTGCTTTCGTGGCGAGGGGGGTCAGTGCGGCGCAGGGGACAGGGCAGCGCGGTGGGCGGCCGGGTAGGCGCGCAGGGCGTAGCCAAACGCCAGCATGGCGGGCAGCAGCATGCACACCACCACGGCCAGCGCGTAGCGCAGGCCATCGCCACCCGTGCGCAGGTGGATCAGGTCACTGAGCCAGCCCGTAAAGATCGGTCCCACGCCATTGCCGACGATGGCCCCCGACAGCAGCACCATGGCGCTGGCCGTGGCCCTGCGCTGTGCGGGCACGACCAGACTGAGTGCGGCATAGGTCGGCGCCACCCACCAGGGCATGAAAAAAGCAAATGCCACCACCAGCACTGCCGCTGGCACCAGCGCCCCGGCGGGGAGCAGCAAATAGGCCAGCGCGCACGGCAGCGCCAGGCCCAGGCCCAGCACCGGAACGCCCAGTTGCCAGCGCAGATCGCGGCGCGCCAGGCGGTCGGTCAGGCTGCCCGCCGCCAGACTGCCCAGCACCGACAGCAAGGCCGCAGCGCCGGAGATCCAGCCTGCGTGTTGCAGCGACAGGCCGTGGCGCCGCACCAGCAGGGCGGTGTTCCAGGCACCAAACGAGTAGCCCGCCAAGAGCGCGCAGGCGGCGCCCACGATCAGCCAGCGCGTCACCGGCTGGGCCCACACGGCGGCCACGGCGCCCTGGCGCGGCGCACCCGCGCTGGCCTGTGCGGCGTGTGCCGCCAGCGCGCGCAGGGGCTCGCGCACGCTCCAGCGCAGCAGCAGCGCCAGCAGCAGCGCGCCGCAGCCGCCCACCACCACCGTGGTGCGCCAGCCATAGTGCTCGGCCAGCCACGAGCCCAGCACCAGCGCCATCAGGGCGCCCACGCTGCCGCCCGTGCTGAACACGCTCATGGCGCGCGAGCGCTGCTCTGGCGGGTACAGGTCGGCCAGCATCGACATCGACGCCGGGCTGCCCCCTGCGTCACTGACGGCGCTGCCCGCGCGCGTGAACATCAGCGACCAAAACCCCGTCGAGATGCCCCCCAGCGCCGCCAGCAGGCCCCCCGCACCACGGCACCAGGCGACCAGGCTGCGCCGTTCATGGCGGTCGGCTAGGCGGCCCAGCGGCACGCCCAGCAGGCCAAACGTCAGCGCAAAACCCAGCCCCGTGACCAGGCCGATTTGCAGGTCGGACAGGCCAAACTCCAGCTTCACCGGCTGGATCAGCACGGCCAGGATTTGCCGGTCCATGAAAGCCACTGCCGACATCAGCGTCAGCAGGGCCAGGGTGTAGCTGCGCCGGGGCAGGGATTCAGAAATGGCTGCGCTCACGGCACGGCTCCTTCAATGTGCTGCCGCAGGGGGCGGAGCGGGGACCAGCCGCTCGGCGGCGTAAGGCTTGACTGTCCAGGCAAAGGCCAGCATGCCGAGAAAAAAGCAGCTGCCGGTGGTGGCGGCCAGCGCCCAGCGCAGCGCCTCGTTGCCAAATTGCGGCACCAGGAAATCGCTCAATGCACCCACCAGCAGCGGGCCAAACCCGCCACCCACCATGGTGATGCCCAGGTTGAAAATCGCCAGTCCGGCAGAGCGGCGGTGCGCCGGAATCAGTTCGGCCAGCACCGCATACACCGGCGCCGTCCACCACACGGCGGTGAAGCCAAACAGCACGTAAAACGCCAGCGCGCGCGGCACCAGCAGGGTGCCCACTTGCCAGGCATCGCCCGCAGGCATCATGAAAAACGCCAGCCCCGACGGCACCGACAGCAAGCAGCCCAGCAGCGGCACGCCGATGCGCCAGCGCGCATCGCGCTTGCCCAGCTTGTCGCTCAGCCAGCCGCTGGTCAGCGCGCCCAGCGCCGCCGCCAGGCCACCGACCAGGCCCATCACAATGCCCGCGCCTTGCAGCGACATGCCGTGCGAGCGCACCAGAAAGGCCGGTGTCCAGATGCCAATGCCATAGCCGGTAAAGCCCATCAGCAGGCACGCCAGGGTGATGCGCACAAAGGCGCGCGATGCCCACAGGTCGCGCAGCAGCACGCGCATGGGTTCTGCCGTGGCCCCGGCGGGGGCGCTGGCGGCGCTGTCCCATTGGCCCCGGCGCGGCTCGACGGTCGTAAAGCGCAGCAGCAGCGCCGCCAGCACGCCCGGAACCGACATCCAGATGAAAGCAGCACGCCAGCCGTGGTGCTGGGCAATCCAGCCACCCAGGGTCAGCCCGAACAAAATGCCCAGTTGCGGGCCCAGCATGTACACGCTCATGGCGCGCCCGCGCTGCTGCGGCGGGTAGTGGTCGGCGATCATGGAGATCGACGGCGAGCCGCCCCCGGCCTCGCCCACCGCCACGCCCACGCGCGCCAGCGCCAGCGTCCAGAACCCTGTGGCCATGCCGCACAGCGCCGTCATGGCGCTCCAGGCGGCGCAGCAGTAGGCGACGAAGTTGCGCCGGTTGGC